>CANKXC010000090.1 GCA_947487355.1 Comamonadaceae bacterium
TTGGCAGGCATTCAATTTACCAGCGTGCTTGATTTCATGATCATGATGCCGCTGGGCCCTCAGCTCACCCAACTCTTTGGTATTTCGGCGGGTGAGTTTGGATTTTTGGTCTCGGCCTACACCTTCTCTGCTGGGCTTTCGGGCTTGCTGGCTTCCACTTACATCGATCGCTTTGGCCGCAAGCGCATGATGCTCACCTTGTACCCCTTGTTTGGCGCAGCGGCATTGGCCTGTAGCTTGGCGCCTTCTTACGGTTGGTTAATTTTGGCCCGTGTGGCCTCAGGATTTTTTGGTGGTGTGTTGATGGCCATCTCGCAAACCATCGTGGCCGAGGTCATTCCATTTGACAGGCGCGGCCGGGCCATGAGTGTGGTCATGACCTCATTTTCTGTGGCCACCGTGGCCGGTGTGCCCTTGGCGCTTTTCTTGGTGGCGCATTTCAATTGGCACGCGCCCTTTTTGGCCATTGCCTGCATGGTCAGTATGTTGGTAATCGTGGCGCTCAATACCTTGCCAAGCCTCAAGGGTCATTTGCAAGTGCAATCTGCCAGCGATGCCCGCATGAGCTTGCTTGCCAATTTGCGTTTGGTGTTGGTCGATCCCAATCACCTGAGGGCGTTTGCCATGTCGACCAGCATGGTCTTTGCAGGCTTTGCAGTGGTGCCCTACATCGCCCTTTATTTGCAAGCCAATGCGGGTTTTAAAACCGAAGAAATACCGTATGTGTATTTGTTTGGGGGCATCAGCACCTTGATATCTGCGCGCTTCATTGGGCAGTGGTCAGACCGTGCGGGCAAGGCGCATGCATTTCGTCGGTTGGCCCTTCTTATGCCTCTGCCCTTGTTGGCCATGACTTTGTCTGCGGGCCTGCCGCAATGGGCCATCTTGGCCATCTCTTCGGTCTTGTTTGTGATCATGAGCAGTCGCATGATTCCTGGCATGGCGCTCATTGGTGCCGCCGCCGATCCGAGCAGACGTGGCAGCTTCATGACCCTGAACTCATCGGTTCAATCATTGTCGATGGGCTTGGCAGCCTTTGTGGGGGGGCAAATATTGGGCAGCGATGGTGCAGGCAACTTAACCCACTACTGGATGGCTGCCCTCATAGGCGGCGGCGCCAGTTTGCTGAGTTACGTGATGGCCTCGAAACTCAGACTTTATGGGGCAGCGCATTCGTCCTAAGCCCCTTCAACATGGGAATTTATCAGCTTTTCCTCTCAAGCAGTGCACTACTTGATTGTTTTAGAAGGGTTATGCAAGCAGGCTTGCTTTTAGCTAACCCGAAGCGCATAGTGGATTCAACCCATCCCCCCAACAAAACAGAGGGGTGGTTGTTTAACCGAGAGTACATCAGGAGGCTTTTTATGAATTTGACAATCAGTGGTCACCACCTCGAGGTCACGCCCGCGCTCAGAAGCTACGTCACAAGCAAGCTAGACCGAATCACGCGACATTTCGATCAGGTGGTGGATGTGAAAGTTTTGCTCACGGTTGAAAAGCAAAAAGAGAAAGAAAAACGCCAACGTGCGGAGTGCAATATTCATGTGAAGGGCAACGATCTGTTTGCTGAAAGTGCCCACGAGGACCTGTATGCCGCCGTTGACGACTTGGTCGACAAACTGGACCGCCAAGTGGTGAGGCATAAAAACCGCATTACAGACCATCACCACACCTCACCCAAGCGAATGATGTGACGTAAAGCATTCTTTTGTGTGCAAAAGAAGACAGCCGCACCCAAGGGTGCGGTTTTTTTATGCGGGTTCGCCCTAACATGGGTGCATAATCCGCCCTCGATATGAACAGACTTGCAAACATCCTTCCCGTTGAACAAGTACTGGTTGGCGTTGATGCCACCAGCAAAAAGCGCGCTTTTGAAGAGGCGGGCTTGTTGTTTGAAAATTTGCACGGCCTTTCCAGGGCCTTGGTCACGGACAGCTTGTTTGCCAGAGAACGTTTGGGCTCAACGGGTTTGGGACACGGCGTGGCCATCCCCCATGGGCGCATCAAGGGGCTCAAATCCCCCATGGCCGCTGTTTTTCAGCTGGCCCAAAGCATTGGCTTTGATGCACCCGACGAGCAGCCTGTCAAAATTTTGATTTTTTTGCTGGTCCCCGAAGCGGCCACCCAAAAACACTTAGAAATTCTGTCTGAAATTGCGGAGTTGTTGAGCAATGCCTCTGTCAGGGACGGTATGTTGGTCAGTCCTACAACCCAAAGCCTGCACGCGCTCATCGCCCACTGGGCACCTGCAAACTGACTCCCCGCTTTAGCCTATCAACAAGTTGAGGTTGCGATGAAGCCTACCGCCGTCAGTGCCGATGCACTGTTTGAAGATCACAGGGGCAAGCTCAAGTGGCAGTGGATTGCAGGCCTTGGGGCTTCTGAGCGTCGCTTCGATGAAGTGGCCGTTCGCGCCGCCCGATCAGGTGCCGACTTGGTAGGCTATTTGAATTACATCCACCCCTACCGTGTGCAAATTTTGGGTGAGCGTGAAGTTGCCTATTTGATCCGCGGCAGTGAGGAAGACTGTACTCGCCGCATTTCGCGCATTGTTACCTTAGAGCCGCCGGTGCTGGTCCTGGCCGATGGTCAAACGGCACCCGAGGCGCTGCTGCGAGTCTGTGAACGCGCACAAATTCCCATGTTTGCCACGCCAGAATCTTCGGCCTTTGTGATTGATGTGCTGCGAGCCTACTTGTCAAAGCACTTTGCCGATCGCACCACCATGCACGGTGTGTTCATGGACATTCTGGGCTTGGGTGTTTTGATTACGGGCGAATCGGGCTTGGGCAAAAGCGAGTTGGGCCTTGAGCTAATTTCGCGGGGCAACGGTTTGGTGGCTGACGATGCCGTTGATTTATTTCGCATCAATCAAACCACCATTGAGGCACGCTGCCCCGAGCTCTTGCAAAATTTATTGGAAGTGCGCGGCATTGGTCTGCTCGACATACGGGCCATCTTTGGCGAAACCGCTGTGCGCCGCAAAATGCGTCTGAAACTCATTGTGCATTTGGTCCGCCGCGAAAATTTTGAGCGCGATTACGAGCGAATTCCCAGCGAACCCCTGATGCAAGACGTGCTGGGCATTCCGGTCCTCAAAGTGGTGATTCAGGTGGTGGCGGGTCGCAACATTGCGGTGTTGGTGGAGGCGGCCGTTCGCAATACCATTTTGCAAATGCGCGGCATCGATACCTACCAAGACTTTATGCACCGTCAGCGCTTGGCCATGGGCAACGAATAAATTTGCAGGGCGCTTGTCTTAGAGTGCGTCTCGATGGGGACACGGTTTGCGCGTGCAATGGGCATACAAACTCAAAGCATGGTCGGCAATGACAAAACCTTTGGCCAAGGCCACATCGTGTTGACGCTTTTCAATTTCTGCGTCGTAGAACTCTTCGACTTTGCCGCAGTCTAAGCAGACCATGTGGTCATGGTGCTGTCCTTCGTTCAATTCGTAGACGGCCTTGCCGCTTTCAAAGTGATTGCGGCTGAGCAGGCCGGCCTGCTCAAATTGCATCAAAACACGGTACACCGTGGCCAAACCAATGTCGGCATTGTCTTGCAGGAGGTGTTTGAAAACATCCTCCGCCGTCATGTGCCTTTGCGTCCCTTTCTGAAAGATTTCCAGTATCTTTTGTCGAGGAACGGTGGCCTTGAGTCCGGTGCTTTTGAGTTCGTCCATGAAAATTGGTTGGCAAATGAAAGACAGGGGCAATGGTGAATTTGGCTCACCAGAGCCGAATGCTACCGCTACAATGAGTTAATCATATGGTCTGCCAAGCATCCATGAAAAAACAAACTCAAATTTCTCAGCAAGTTTCTGGCTTTCTTAAAGGCCAACTAGGCGCACAACCCCAGCGCGCCATGGGCCTGCGGCTTTTATGTGTGGTCGGCGTCGCTTGCGTTTTAAGCGCATGCAATGTGCCGCGCCTCAATATTTCTGCAGCCAGCATCCCTGTGCTGTACATCCCTGAAGTGGTTCAAGGCAACTTTATATCCCGCGAGCAAAAGGAATTCCTCAAGCCAGGGATGTCACGCCAGCAGGTTAAAGAGGTTTTGGGAACCCCCCTGGTTGCCAGCGTTTTCCACGATCAGCGTTGGGACTACGTCTTCACCATTCGCCGCCAAGGCGTTAAACCACAAAGCTTTACCCTCAATATTTGGTTCAAGGGCGATGTTCTAGACCGCGTAACCGGCGATGATTTGCCCAGCGAAACCGAATTCGTCACGCAGTTGGTGGCCAAAAAAGCGGGCCTCAAAGTGCCCGTGCTTGAGGCCAAAGAAGAAGACCTGCGCAAGTTCCCTGCACCCGTCCGCAAGGTCGAACCAGCTGCAGCCCCTGCGTTGCCCTTGCCCAGTTCTTACCCACCGCTTGAACCCGCTGCACGTTAAACACACCCATGACTTCAGTTTCTGCACTTTCACAAGGCACATCAATGCATGCAGTGGCGGTTGCCGGCGCTTCGGGCCGCATGGGCCAAATGCTGATCGAGGCCATCAGCCAATCTGACGATTGCCGATTGTCTGGCGCATTAGATTTGCCCAACAGCCCTGCAATTGGCTCCGATGCAGGTGCGTCCACGGGCAAGCCAAGTGGCATCTTGGTCAGTGGTCACTTAAACCAAGGCCTGCAAAACTCGCGTTATCTGATTGACTTCACCCGACCCGAAGGCACCCTGGCCCATCTCAAGGTGTGCCAAGCGCTTGGCGTCAAGGCGGTCATTGGCACCACTGGTTTTTCTGAAGCCGAAAAAGCCGAAATCAAAGCCATTGCCAAAGACATCGCCATCGTCATGGCACCCAACATGAGTGTTGGCGTCAATGTCACCCTCAAATTGCTCGAAATGGCCGCCAAGGCTTTGGCCACCGGTTACGACATTGAAATTATTGAAGCCCATCACCGCCACAAGGTCGATGCGCCGTCCGGTACGGCGCTCAAAATGGGCGAAGTCATTGCCGGCGCATTGGGCCGAGATCTCAAAGATTGTGCGGTTTATGCCCGCGAAGGCGTCACGGGCGAGCGCGATCCCTCCAGCATCGGCTTTGCCACCATCCGCGGTGGCGACATTGTGGGAGACCACACCGTTTTGTTTGCCGGCACCGGCGAGCGCATCGAGGTCACCCACAAGTCCTCAAGCCGCGCCACCTACGCCCAAGGCAGTCTGCGTGCCGTCCGCTTTTTGGCAGGCCAGCAAACGGGTCTCTTCGACATGTTCGATGTCTTGTCTTTGAAATAACTGGGCGACCGGCATGAGTCTGCTGACATTTTGGGCACAAGGCGACTTTGTCATTCGGTTCGTGGCCATTGCCTTGCTGGTACTGTCGGTCAGCACTTGGGTCATCATTCTTTGGAAATTCAGTTTGCTCAGGCGGGTCAAGGCCGATGTGTCCCAATGCACCGCTGCCTTTTGGCAAGCTGCCCAGTTTGAAGAAGCCCATTCACGAGTGGCCCAATTTGACCGCGACCGCACCGTTTTGCCCATGTTGGAAGCCAGTCTTCTGCCTTTGGGTGGTACCTTGGCCGCTGCCGGTGAACGTCACCACCAACTCACCCGCGTACTTCGAGACAGCTTGCAAAGCACCCTCAATCGCTTGCAATGGGGTCAATTGATGTTGGCCACCGCTGGCGCAATTTCTCCGTTTGTGGGCTTGTTGGGCACGGTCTGGGGCATTTTCAATGCCATGAATGGCATGGCCGAGGCCGGTCAAATTACCCTTGACCGCGTGGCAGGCCCTGTGGGTGAAGCCTTGGTCATGACCGCCGCCGGTTTGGCTGTGGCCATTCCTGCGGTGTTGGCCTACAACGTGTTTGGCCGCACAGTTTCCCAAATTGAAGTGGTGTTGGAAGGCTTTGCCCAAGACCTTTTGAACCTGCTCACGGGCCGTCAAAATTAAGCATTGCCATGGCATTTGGTCGCTTTCCCAGAACGCCTCAGGCCAAGCCCTTCAGCGAGATCAATGTCACGCCTTTGGTCGATGTCATGTTGGTTCTGCTGGTTATTTTTATCCTTACGGCGCCCTTGTTGACCAGTGCCATTCGTCTCGATTTGCCCCAATCTCAGGCCTCTCAAGCGGGCGAAGCACCTGAAGCCATCACCCTCAGCCTCACAACGGCCGGCGAAATTTTCCTCAACGACAAGCCCGTCAGCATGGCGGCATTGCCCAATGCCTTGCAGCAAGTCGCTATTCAAAAGCCCTTAGCTGAAGTTCAACTCAGGGCCGATCAAGCGGTGCCCTATGGTCAAGTCTTGAACTTGATGGGATTGGCCCAACAAGCGGGCCTGACGCGCATCGGTTTTGTCACTGCGCCTGGTGCCGCGCCAAGCCCTTGAACCCCTGTTTGTGAATTGATTCACTTAGATGCGGCCATTTGCTTGCTGACAGAGGCTTGAGCCCTCTGCAAACCCCTACAATTTGCACCATCATGCAAGACAAGTACAACCACCTCGAAGTTGAGCCCGCGGCGCAAAGCCAGTGGAATGCTCGCGATGCCTACCGCGTTACCGAAGACGCCAGCAAAAAGAAGTTTTACGCCTGCTCCATGCTGCCCTACCCCAGCGGCAAGCTGCACATGGGCCACGTGCGCAACTACACCATCAACGACATGCTCACGCGCTATTTGCGCATGAACGGTTACAACGTGCTCATGCCCATGGGCTGGGA
>CANKXC010000091.1 GCA_947487355.1 Comamonadaceae bacterium
CCGTGCCATCAAAATTACGGTTGTTGGACAAATGCTTGGCTGCCGCCAACAACATGGCGGTGTGACCATCGTGACCGCAAGCATGCATTTTTCCTTTGTGCTGGCTGGCATGTGCAAAGGTGTTGAACTCTTGCATGGGCAGGGCATCCATGTCGGCTCGGAGGCCCACACCGCGGCCGCAAGCACCGCCGTCTTGGCCGTGCACCACACCCACCACACCGGTGGTGCCCATGCCGCGCAAAATGGGAATACCCCAATCGGTGAGCTGCTTGGCCACCACATCGGCTGTGCGAACTTCTTGGAAGCACAACTCGGGGTGAGCGTGAATGTCTTTGCGAATGGCCGCTATGCTGGCGGCGTCCGTCAGGATGGAATCGATGATTTTCATAGCTACAGTCTACCGAGACTCTTGCCGAAGCGCTACAACCCCTGAGAACATGGGGGACATTGATTTTCAGGGTTATCCCCAAAAATACCCTTTTAGAATGAAGCCATGACCGATTCAGTCCTTGAAAAAAATGCCGTGGTGCGCGGTTTGTGCCCACACGATTGCCCTGACACCTGTGCTTTGCTGACCACAGTCGAGGACGGGCGTGCCGTCAAGGTGCTTGGCAACCCAGACCACAAGCACACCCAAGGCGTGCTGTGCACCAAAGTCTCGAGGTACACCGAGCGCACGTACAGCCCCGATCGCTTGATGCACCCCCTGAAGCGCATCGGACCTAAAGGCGCTGGCCAGTTTGTGCAGGTTACTTGGGACGAGGCCATTCAAGACATTGCGGCCAAATTGACAGCCATTTCTGCCGAGAATCCAGAAGCCGTTTTGCCGTACAGCTACGCCGGTACCATGGGTTGGGTGCAAGGCGAAGCCATGGCCTCTAGGTTTTTTCACAAAATGGGGGCGTCACTGCTAGATCGCACCATTTGTGCCTCAGCGGGCGGCGAGGGCTTGGTCTACACGCTGGGCGGCAAGTTTGGCATGAAGACGGAGTTCTTTTCTGAATCCAAATTGATCGTTATTTGGGGCAGCAACTCCATCACCAGCAATGTGCACTTTTGGCGCCGCGCGCAAGAAGCCAAACGCAATGGTGCCAAACTGATTTGCATCGACCCGCGGCACAGCGAAACCGCCGAAAAATGCCATGTCCACTTGCCCATCAAGCCCGGCACCGACGCAGCTTTGGCCTTTGCCATCATGCGCGAATTGGTGGTCAACCAATGGCTAGACCAAGATTACATTGACAAATACACCTTGGGCTGGGATGCGCTGCGCGAACGCGCCATGACCTGGACTTTGGCGCGTGCTGCAGAAGTCTGTGGGGTCGATGAAGCACTCATCAAGTCACTGGCCAAAGAATGGGGCACTACCCCCAAAGCGGCCATTCGTTTGAATTACGGCATGCAGCGCGTCAAAGGCGGTGCCAACGCAGTCCGCGCCATTGCTTGCCTGCCAGCTTTAACCGGTGCGTGGCGCGACAAAGCGGGTGGCTTGTTGCTTAGCAGCTCCAGCAATTTCAACGTCAACAAACAAGACTTGCACCGCCCCGATTTGCTCGGTGCAAGGCGTCCCCGCATGCTCAACATGGCCACCATCGGCAACGATTTGAACCATCCGGGCGATGCGGCATGGGGCCCTGCAGTAAAGGCTTTGGTGGTCTACAACAGCAACCCCGTGGCCATTGCGCCGCAGTCGGGCAAAGTGGTGCAAGGCTTTGCGCGTGAAGATTTGTTCACGGTGGTCATGGAACACTTCCAGACCGATACCGCCGACTACGCCGACTATGTGTTGCCAGCCACCACGCAACTAGAACATTGGGACGTGCAAGGCAGCTATGGCCACACCGATTTGTTGTTGAACCGACCCGCCATTGCACCGGTTGGACAAGCCAAATCTAATAGCGAAATTTTCCGCCTGCTGGCCAAAGCCATGGGCTACACCGAGCCTTGCTTTAGCGAAGATGATTTGAGCATGTGCCGCACCGCCGTGGGCCCTAAAGTAAATTTTCAAACACTTTTGGATGTTGGCTTTGTGTCCATGCCAGTAGCCGACGCGCCCTTTGCCGAAGGTGGATTTGCAACTCCTTCGGGCCGCTGCGAATTTGTAAGCGATCGTTTGGCCTCACAAGGTTTAGACCCCTTGCCAGACCACATTCCCAATTATGAAGTACCTGAGGCTGGCCATCGGTATCCACTCGCCATGATCTCGCCACCTGCTCGCAATTTCTTGAACTCATCGTTTGTAAATGTCGAAAGTTTGCGCGCCATCGAGAAAGAACCCTTGCTTGAAATTTGCGCTGAAGATGCTGCGGCACGCGGCATTGCCACTGGCGATACCGTCAAGGTATTTAACGACCGCGGTGAGTACCATTGCAAAGCAGACGTGACCACGCGTGCCCGCCCCGGTGTGGTCAATGGCCTGGGTATTTGGTGGCGCAAGATGGGCTTGAACGGCACCAATGTGAATGAAGTTACCAGCCAATTGCTAACCGATTTAGGCCGCGCGCCTGTGTTTTATGACTGCCAAGTTGAAGTGGCACTCCTGAAGAAAGCTTGAAAAAATGGCCGAAATATTGATTGAACGCGCTCACACTTTGGGCATGGAAAAAGCAAGAGCCGTGGCAGCCCAATGGCATAAAGAAGCAGAGCAAGATTGGGGCATGGACTGCACTTATGTGGCCAATGAAACAAATGAAAAAGGCGAGACCCAAGACCGCCTTAACTTTGAGCGCGCAGGTGCATCCGGCTACTTGTGCGTCACAGCCACCCAACTCAGCATGAAGTTAGAACTGGGCTTCTTGATGGCGTCTTTCAAAGACAAGATTGAAGAGAAAATTTCGAGCAACTTGGACAAATTGCTGGCGTAAATAATTGGGGTCAAATAAATGGGGTCAGATCAACATTAATTTCCAATCTAAGGGGCTTAAGGCTAAGGGGGCTGAACGATTTCTGGTACTCCAGTATGAGGAAGCCCCCTTAGCCTTAAGCCCCTTTGATTGACCAAATTAATGTTGATCTGACCCCATTTATTTTTTAAGGCAAGTCAGTGTTCTCTTCAGGCGCCTGAACACTTCGAGGGCCTACAGTTCCGAGGCGTGCTTTCAAAGATTGCGGTTGCCCCGTGATGATGGCTGCATAGTTGGTGGTGTTAGACAACACCTTCTTCACATAATCTCGCGTCTCAGTGAACGGAATGTTCTCTGCCCAAATGGCCGCTTCTAACACCGGGCCCTTGCGCCAATTGCGAGACCTGCTAGGGCCGGCGTTATAGGCCGCTGCAGCCAGAGGCATTGAGCCACCAAAATCGTCTAGGACCAATTTCAAATAGCCCGTGCCAATGGCCACATTGACCTCTTGATCATTGATTTGATGCGCTTGGAAATTTGTGATGCCAATTTTTTTGGCAGTCCACTTGGCAGTAGCTGGCATCACTTGCATCAATCCCGCTGCGCCCACCACAGATTTGGCGTCCATGATGAAGCGACTCTCTTGTCGAATGAGGCCATAGACATATGCCGGATCGAGTTGAACTTCTTTTGACTTGCGCAGCACAGTGTCTCTGAGAGGCATGGGAAAGCGCTGGTCAAAATCAATTTGTGCCTTGGTGCGATCGCTGGTGTTGATGCAGCGGTCCCACACTTGTTTGCTGCAAGCCAGATCTGCTGCAGCCAACAAATCGCGATCGTTCATGCCACCTAGCGTGTGCAAATTGGTGGTGTAGTTCCACTCGCGATTGCCCTCTGAGCGCATGCCTAAACTCAAAGCGTACAAGGCGCGTTGCAGGCCAGCGTTTTGCGCTGCGGCCAATTTTTCTTGCGCTGTCAATGCCGCGGGTTTGGCCGGTACCGTAATGGTTTGGCCCAGCTCTTCCAATGCCAGCTGCTCGTAAAAGCCGCGCACACTGGCAATGTTTTGCAGCGCTGCATTGGCCTCTGTGCGAACGGGGTCGGAGGTTGCTGTATGAAGTGCCAATTGGCCACGAGCTTTCCAGTAAATCCAAGTGGCGTCTTGTTTGGCGCCCTCCATGGCGTCAATGCTGGCCACCACGGCTTTCCAATCACCTTGACGAAGGGCTGCGCGGGTTTTCCAAATCAGCAAATCGTCATTCAGGTCTTGATTGCGGCGGACTTTGTTGAAATAACTGTGCGCATTGTCTTGAAGTTTTTGAGCCGCTTGCTTGCCAATGACGGCCCAAACCCAGTTGTGCTCTTCTTTGGTGAGCATCAGGCCCCATTTTTTGTCCACCAATTGCGCGGCTTTGTCGGGGTCTGTGTTGGCCACCCGAATGAGGGCCAACACGGCCAGCTCTTTGCGTTTTTTGGTAATCGCCAAGAGGCGTTTGTCCAAATATTTTTGCGGATCGGCTTGAATCAAGATGGCTTGTTTGCCCAGTTCGGTTGATTCAATGTTGAGTGCCAGTTGGGCTGCGCGCGGCCGGTTGTTGTCCATGGCCAGACGGGCTTTGCGCCACACGTCCAGTGCGTCAATCTTTTTGAGATCGTGCAGTTTTTCGGCGGTGTAAGTGCAACCGTCCTCAACGTCTCGGAAGGCATACCAAAGGCGCTTTAATTCGGCCGGTGTTTCGGGTTTTGAAATGAGGGCGTCGGTTGCCAGTGCGTAGCAGCGCACTTCGCGGTCGTCGTTCATGCGAAAGCGTGGGTACTCTTGGGCAAAGGTCGACCATTCGCGTTGTCGGCCCAGTTGTAAGAGCCAATCGTTTCGGAGGCGATCTTCGGCATAGGTGCCGGCGTATTGCGACAAAAATTGTTGAATTTCGGCGTCGCTGGCCTGATCAAGGCGGACACGCAGATCCCAATAAGCCGCCCAGGACTCAAGAGCATGGCCTTTGGCTTTGGGTAAGAGGCGTGAAAGTTGGTTTTTATCGTTCTTCTTGAAGGCCTGATTCATCTCCAAAATGACGTCATCCGCCTTGTTTTGGGCGTTTGTTTGACCCAAGGCGGGATTCATGAAAGAGAAAATGAGGACGGAAGCCCCAAGCGATGTCAAAATCTGTGTGAATTGCATAGGTCGATTATGGACAAATCAGAAGCCAAAAAACAAATTCGCCAAGACTTGTTGAATGCGCGCCTCAATATGGTGGATCGCCAAGAGCGCGTGGATTCCCTTCAGCGCGTAATGCGCATCTGGTTGTTTGGCCGCCCCGAATTGGTCATTGGTGCTTATTGGCCCATCAAAGGCGAGTTTGACCCCTTGCCTGCGCTGCACCGCTGGAAGGAAGACGGCGAGTTGACTGGCGAGTCGCAATTGCGCCGAATTGGCTTGCCCGTGGTGGACAAAGTCAACAAAACCCTCACCTTTCATGCATGGTATCCGGGCTGTCCCATGGAAGAGGATGCCTACGGCATTCCCAAACCCAAAGACACCGAAGTCATTGTGCCCACCCTCTTGTTTGTGCCCTGTGTGGGCTACACCGCGGGCGGCTATCGCTTGGGCTATGGGGGTGGTTTTTACGACCGCACCTTGGCCAGTCTGCAGCCCAAACCCTTTACGGTGGGCTTAGGTTTTACGCAGGGCTACGTCGACGATTTTGAGCCAGAGCCGCACGATGTTCCGCTCGATGCCATCTTGAATGACAACGGTGTGGTGTGGCCGGTGGGCTAAAGTTTTATTGAAGAAGTTTCATGGCCCGACCCAAATCCGCAACCCACGACATTAAACGCGATGCCATTTTGGACATAGCGGCGCAGTGTTTTGCCGACCGCAGCTATCCTGCGGCCAGCATGAGCGAAATTGCCACGGCCTGCGGCACGTCCAAAGCCAGGCTGTACCACTACTACGACAGCAAAGAAGCCATTCTGTTTGACTTGATGGACCGCTACACGCAGCGTTTGTTGTCTCTGATTGCCCTGACCGATGCCACAGCCCAACGTCGCAATTTAGACGATCGTGCCGCTTTGCACGAACTCATTCGCGCTTTTTTGCAGGAATACGAAAGCTCCGCCACGCGGCATGTGGCGCTTCTGAATGACACGCAGTTTTTAAGCGATGCACCCGACCCTAATTTGGGCACGCCTGCCATTTCGCCACGCGAACTCATTTTGAATCGCCAGCGTGATGTGGTGGCGGCCGTGACGCGGGCTTTGCGCCGTGCATATCCAGGCCGTCTCAATGCCGCTAACCAGACCGCCATCACCATGATGCTGTTTGGCATGATCAACTGGACCTTCACCTGGCTACGACCTGGCGGCCCTATCTCGTATGTGGCCTTTGCCGAAGAAGTCATCACCCTCCTTGAAAAGGGCTTAAATTGAATAAATGGGGTCAGATCAACATTAATTTCCAATCAAAGGGGCTAAAGCCTAAGGGGGCTGAACGATTTCTGGTACCCCAGTATGAGGAAGCCCCCTTAGGCTTTAGCCCCTTTGATTGACCAAATTAATGTTGATCTGACCCCATTTATTTATTCAATTTCACGAAAGCAAATCATGCTGATCCGCAACAACGACGATGGCTTTATTCACCCTTTGGGCAGTGAGATTACAAGCAAAGAGGCTTACGCTACGCGGCGTGAAATGTTGCGTCGCTGGAGTGCGGGCGCGGCCGCTGCAGGGTTGGCGGGTTGGGGGCATCGTGAGGCCTTTGCGCAAGGTGGTGC
>CANKXC010000092.1 GCA_947487355.1 Comamonadaceae bacterium
AGGTGAACAAAATCAAACCCTCGTTGCAATTTATCGATGTATGAACAGGGGTGAGTTAAAAAGACTCAAGCGTTGGCCAGCAGATTTAATTTCCAAGCCTGAGTTAAAGACGCCAGTGACTCAAAAGCCTGCCATTTTGGAACTTTCACCTGTTAAGGCAGGCAAAGTTAATCAAGTTATCAAACCCAAGCCAAGCAAAAACAAAAACCAAACTGATTTGTTTGAATAACGCAGCTCATCCAAAAAACAAAAAGCCACTAATTTAGCGGCTTTCTGCATGAGGATGACAGATGGTTTGGATCTGTCTAGAAACAATTCAGTTTATGCGGCCTGAATCAATGCATTGAAAGTTTGGCTAGGACACATAACTTTTTGTAGCAAGTCAGTCGATGGCATGTAATAGCCGCCAATGTCGGCAGGCTTGCCTTGAACAGCTTTCAGCTCATCAACAATTTTCTTTTCATTGTCTGTCAAAGCTTTGGCCAAAGGTGCAAACTTGGCCTGCAATTCCTTGTCCTCAGTCTGAGCTGCCAATTCCTGAGCCCAGTACATGGCCAAATAGAACTGACTTCCGCGATTGTCTAATTCGCCAGTCTTGGGGGACGGATTCTTGTTGTTGTCTAGCAATAAACCTGTCGCAGAATCCAAAGTTTTGGCCAAAATTATGGCTTTTGAATTGTTGGTTTTTATACCCAGATCTTCTAGAGACACGGCCAAAGCCAAAAATTCACCCAGTGAATCCCAGCGCAAATGGTTTTCTTCAACCAATTGCTTGACGTGCTTGGGTGCTGAGCCGCCTGCACCCGTTTCGTACATGCCGCCACCTGCCATCAAGGGCACGATAGACAGCATTTTGGCGCTGGTGCCTAATTCCATAATGGGGAACAGGTCGGTGAGGTAGTCACGCAAGATGTTGCCAGTGGCACTGATGGTATCCAAACCGCGAACAACCCGCTCCAGCGTGTATCGCATGGCTCGAACTTGACTCATGATCTGGATGTCCAAACCATTGGTTTCATGTTCGTGAAGATACATCTTCACTTTGCGAATCAATTGAGCTTCGTGGGGGCGATAGGCATCCAACCAGAAAACAACGGGCATGCCTGAATTGCGAGCACGGTTAACAGCCAACTTGACCCAATCGCGAATGGCGGCGTCTTTGACTTCACACATGCGCCAGATGTCACCAGCTTCTACGTTTTGACTGAGCAGCACTTCACCAGTTTCTAGGTCAGTGATGTTGGCGATGCCGTCCTCTGAAATTTCAAAAGTCTTGTCGTGTGAGCCATATTCTTCTGCCTGTTGGGCCATCAATCCTACGTTGGGCACAGTGCCCATTGTTTTGGGATCGAACGCACCATGCCACTTGCAGAAATTGATCATTTCTTGGTAGATGCGGGCGAAAGTAGACTCAGGCATGACGGCCTTGACGTCTTGCAATCGACCAGCGGCGTCCCACATTTTGCCGCCATTGCGAATCATGGCTGGCATTGATGCATCCACAATCACATCGTTGGGGGAGTGGAAGTTGGTAATGCCATTGGCAGAATCGACCATGGCCAAACCAGGGCGGTTTTCGTGACATGCGTGCAAATCACGCATGATTTCTTCGCGCTTGGATTCAGGCAAGGTGGCAATTTTGTTGTACAAATCGACCATGCCGTTGTTGACGTTCACACCCAGGCTGTCAAACAGTTCTTTGTGTTTTTTGAACGCATCTTTGTAGAAAATTTTGACGCAGTGACCAAACACGATGGGGTGGGACACCTTCATCATGGTGGCTTTGACGTGCAATGAGAACATCACGCCTGTTTGGTGTGCGTCTTCAATTTCTTTTTCGTAGAAAGCTTCCAAGGCTTTCTTGCTCATGAACATGCTGTCAATGACTTCGCGGTCTACCAAGGAGACCTTTGGCTTGAGCACAATGGCTTTGCCACTCTTGGTGATGAGCTCCATCTTGACGTCACGCGCACGTTCAATGGTGATCGATTTTTCGCCATGATAGAAGTCGCCATGGTGCATGTGAGATACATGTGAGCGTGAAGCTTGGCTCCAAGGGGCCATGCTGTGTGGGTTTTTACGTGCAAACTCTTTGACTGCACGTGGTGCGCGACGGTCAGAGTTGCCTTCACGCAAAACTGGGTTCACGGCAGAGCCGGTGCACTTGGAGTAGCGTGCTTTGATGGCTTTTTCTTGGTCGGTCTTGGGGCTGTCAGGATAGTCGGGCAGGGCATAACCTTTTGACTGCAGCTCTTTGATGGCAATGTTCAGTTGACCCACAGAGGCACTGATATTGGGCAATTTAATGATGTTGGCTTCTGGCTTGAGGGTGAGCTTACCCAGTGCAGCCAGATTGTTAGGAGTCCGCTGGGCCTCGGGCAACAGATCGGAAAATTCTCCCAAAATACGCGAAGCCAGTGAGATGTCGCTTGACTCAACGTCGATGCCAGCAGGCCCCGCAAAAGTGCGAATGACTGGCAAAAAGGCCGCTGTCGCCAACAATGGGGCTTCATCGGTCAGTGTGTAAATGATTTTGGATTTTTCGTTAGCCATTTGCTTCCTCGATATTGTTGTGCAACCGTAAATCTTGCAACCTAGTATTAGATCTTAAAAGTAGCGCCTGACACAGTGCTGATAGGGTTGAAATGAAATATTTTGAGACCTCATTTTATATTGTGAAATGATTTGGAGGGCCATGTCATCATCACTTGATCTCATTAAATTTGTGATCTGAACGCCTTTGGGGAGACCCCAGCATCTCTGGTAAATACCCGTGAAAAATAGGCAGGATCGGCAAATCCCAAAGTGTAGGCAATGGTTGAAATGCTCAAGTTGGTGTAGGCCAAATTCCGGCGAGCTTCACGCATCATTCGAGCCTCAATCATGCGCAATGCACTGACGCCATTGGCCGCCCGGGTTAAACGGCTTAAATGTGTGGGTGAGACTGACAAAGCAATTGCATATTGACTCACCGTCCAATGTTCAGTGAAGTGTTGTTCAATCAATACCTTGAAGCGTTGTACCAAGACTGAATCGTTCATTTTGGCATCTGCCATTTCGGACAGACCTAGTTGCCTGGCTACCCAACCTAGCAACACGCCACTGAGTCCTCGTAAAACCAAGGCTCTGGCCTTTTCTTGTGCCGAAAATTCAACCCAAATTTGTTGAACGGTTTGGGTCACAAATGTGTCAGCGGATAGGACGCAGGCTTGGTCTAGTTCCGAGCGACGTGTTCCTACGCCTACCAATAATTCGTCCATCAATTCGTCTGCCAAGGTCGTGACCCAACCCCGGGTGTCTTTTATAAATCGAAAGGAATGCACATGTTCCGGTGGCACATTGACCAAAGAGCCCTTCGTTAAGGCGTGGGTTTTGCCATCTAAGGTGACTGAGCCCCCCCCTTTTTTGACCAACAAGACCTGATGAAGGCGTGCATGCCTGTGAGGCGCTAACTCCCAGTCGTGAAGCACGGATCGATCTGCAATGGTTTCGCAGTGCAACACATCGGGCAAATGTGTTGATTCTCCAAATAGGCTGTAGTTTTGTATGTTGCGTGTTTGCTTATCCATGTTCGAAATGTACAAGTTTTCGATGGTTTCAGCCATTCCTGTCTAGTGTCTTCAAGCGTATCTTTCAGGGCATTAAAGCCAATTGACTCAGGTCAAGTTCAACGGAGACAAAAATTGAAAACTCAAGTTTGCATCATTGGCGGCGGTCCTTCGGGGCTCATGCTTTCTCAATTGCTCCATTTAAAGGGCATCGAAACCGTGGTTCTCGAGCGGCAGACTCGTGACTATGTACTCAGTCGCATTCGTGCAGGCGTCTTGGAAAATGGCTTTGCCAAACTCATGCGCGAGGCTCAATGCGGTGACCGCATGGACCGAGAGGGTGAAATTCACGATGGGTTTTATCTGGCGCATGGCAACAAACTCAACCGTGTTGATTTGCACAAATACAGTGGCGGAAATTCGGTCACGGTGTATGGCCAAACTGAACTAACGCGCGACCTATACGAAGCCCGCGATCGCATGAAGGGCATCGTCATTCACAGCGCGGAAGATGTTCAACCGCACGACCTCAAGTCAGACAAGCCCTATGTGACCTACAGCGTAAGCGGTGAAACAAAACGCATCGATTGTGACTTCATCATTGGTGCTGACGGTTATCATGGGGTGAGCCGTAAGTCCATTCCAAGCGATGTCCTTAAAGAGTATGAAAAGGTGTATCCATTTGGTTGGTTGGGCGTGTTGTCTCGGACCAAACCAGTTTCCCCTGAATTGATTTACGCCAAACACACCCGTGGTTTTGCCTTGTGCTCCTTGCGCTCGCAGGTCTTAAGTCGTTACTACATTCAAGTGCCACTGACAGATTCAGTTGAGAACTGGTCGGATGAGGCATTTTGGGAAGAGTTGAAGCGTCGTTTGCCTACCGAAGTTTCTGAGCAATTGATCACTGGGCCCACCATTGAGAAATCGATCGCACCCCTTCGTTCTTATGTGGCTGAACCGATGCGCTACGGCAATTTATTTTTGGCTGGCGATGCAGCGCACATCGTGCCGCCTACAGGTGCGCGTGGCTTGAACACGGCTGGCTCAGACATTTATTATTTGTACCATGGCTTTGTGAATCATTACCTCAATGGCGACAGTTCGGGTTTGGACAATTACTCAGAAAAAGCCTTGGTACGCGTGTGGAAGGCCCAAAGATTTTCTTGGTGGTTAACCACCTTGCTTCATACCTTTCCCGATTCCAGCGAATACGACCAAAGATTGCAAGAAATTGAAATGGCTTATTTGTTCTCTTCAGATGCGGCGCAAAGTTCGCTGGCTGAGAATTATGTTGGTTTACCATTTTAAAATCTGTTGAGTTGTATAGCCAGTCCTTGACTGGCATGATTCAGGTCAATCATCTTTTAGAGACAAACGCGCATGCCAGAACAAGCCATTATTTGGGAAACCTCAGGTACCAGCCGCATTCCTTTTGCTGTCTACACCCAAGAAGATATTCACAAAAAAGAGCTTGAGCGTTTCTTTTACAAAGCGCACTGGAGTTATGTTGGCCTAGAGGCGGAAATTCCAAATCTGGGTGATTTCAAGCGGACTGTTGTGGGGGAGCGATCTGTTGTCATGACACGCGCCCAAGACGGACAAATACATGTGGTCGAAAATGTTTGTGCGCACCGCGGTATGGCTTTTTGCCGCGAGCGCCATGGCAATAAAAAGGAATTGGTGTGCCCATACCACCAATGGAGTTATGCCTTAGATGGCAAACTGCAGGGCGTTCCATTCAGGCGAGGTGTGCGTCAAGACGGCAAGGTAAATGGCGGAATGCCAACTGACTTTGATCCCAAAGATCATGGCCTAACTGCTTTGAAAGTGGCAGTTCACGGCGGCGTTGTCTTTGCGTCTTTTGACCACGATGTGGCTTCCCTTGAAGACTATATGGGCCCAACCATATTGAAGTACTTTGATCGACTTTTCAATGGCCGTCAATTGAAAATATTGGGATACAACCGCCAGCGTATTCCAGGTAATTGGAAATTGATGCAAGAGAACATCAAAGACCCCTATCACCCAGGATTGCTGCACACTTGGTTTGTGACATTCGGACTTTGGCGAGCAGACAATAAAAGTGAACTGCGCATGGATGAACACCATCGTCATGCCGCCATGATTTCAACCCGTGGCAGTGCAGGTGAGGCAAAAGGTGCCTCATCTGATGTCACGCAAGTCAGTAGTTTCAAGGCTAGTATGCAGTTGCATGACCCTAGCTTTTTGGACATCGTGCCAGAGGAGTGGTGGGGTGGGCCCACTGCCGTCATGATGACTTTGTTTCCAAGCGTTATTTTTCAGCAGCAAGTGAACAGCGTATCGACGCGGCATATTCAACCCGATGGTCATGGTGCCTTCGACTTTGTCTGGACGCATTTTGGGTTTGAAGACGATACCCCCGAAATGACAGATCGCAGACTGCGCCAAGCCAATTTGTTTGGTCCAGCAGGCTTTGTGTCTGCAGATGATGGTGAAGTCATTGAGTTTTCGCAACAGGCCTTTGAAACCAAACCCCATCACCGCACCCTGGCTGAATTGGGCGGACGCGATGTGGGTGAGACAGACCACATGGTGACAGAAACGCTCATTCGAGGCATGTACGAGTACTGGCGCAAAGTGATGGAGGCTTGATCATGGTGGACCTACAAACTTGGTTTGGTATCCAGCAGCTTTATGCCAACTACAGCAGCGCTGTCGACAGCGGTCAATGGGATCTTTGGCCGGAGTTTTTTACAGAGCAGTGCGTTTACAAATTGCAGCCTAGAGAAAATCATGAAAGAGGTTTTCCACTTTCGACATTGTCTTTGACGAGCAAAGGCATGCTGAAAGATCGGGTTTATGGCATCTCTGAAACGCTGTACCATGACCCCTATTACCAGCGTCATGTGGTAGGCACACCTATTGTTCGCAAAGTAGAAGAGGGCCGAATCTACAGCGAAGCCAACTATGCTGTGTTTAGAACCAAATACGACCAAGAAAGTACCGTGTTCAACGTGGGCCGGTATCTGGATATCATTGTTCAAACCCCCGAGGGTTTCAAATTTGCTGA
>CANKXC010000093.1 GCA_947487355.1 Comamonadaceae bacterium
GATTGGTTCGGGCGGTTGGTAAATTCAATGCCATGCGCATGTTGCTGACGGGCAAGCCTGTTTCTGCGCAAGAGGCGCAGCACATGGGCTTGGTCAGTGCCATTTATCCAGACGATCAGGTCTTGCCCGAAGCCCTCAAAATGGCCTCCCTGATTGCATCGATGCCCCCTTTGGCTGTCAGTCAAATCAAAGAAGTGGTCTTGGCAGGCGTTGACGCTTCATTGGAAACCGCCCTCATGCTGGAGCGAAAAGCCAATCAGCTCTTGTTTGCCACGCGGGATCAGAAAGAAGGCATGCAGGCCTTCATTGAAAAGCGCAAACCAAAATTTGAAGGTAGATAAATTGAAAACCTTGCCTTCATGGGCCTTGAAGTGGGTGGCTGTGGTTGCCATGGCATGTGCTGGCATGGCCCACGCGCAAAGCCGTTTGTGCCAGTCTTACAGTGGCATGCCCTCTGCAACGCCCTCTGCTGTTGCTACTGCCAAGTCCGCTTCTAGCAAAGTGCCCGCTGGCATGGTGGCCATCAAAGGCGGGCGTTTTGTCATGGGCTCTGAGCGTTTTTATCCAGAAGAGCGGCCCCGCAAAACAGTCGAAGTTGGCGCCTTTTACATTCAGCAGCACGAAGTCACCAACGCCCAATTTGCAGCTTTTGTCAAAGCGACAGGCTACGTCACAGTGGCCGAAAGATCATTGGACGCCAAGCAATTTCCGCAATTGAGTGAAGCCCAGCGAAAGGCGGGTTCATTGGTTTTTCGCCAACCGCTCAAAGTCAATGGCATGAACGACGCCAGCCAGTGGTGGTCATGGCAAGTGGGCGCATCTTGGCGCCATCCCGAGGGTCCAGAAAGTGATCTCAAAGGCCGTGCCAACCAACCCGTGGTTCACATTGCTTATGAGGATGCCCTGGCCTATGCCAAATGGGCTGGACAAGATTTGCCAACAGAAGCCGAGTGGGAATTTGCAGCCCGAGGTGGTTTAGACGATGCCGATTACACGTGGGGCAATGACAAAGGCCAAAGAGATGCGCAAGGCAAACCCATGGCCAACCATTGGCAGGGTAATTTTCCTTTACAAGATTTGAAAGAAGACGGTTATCACATCGCTGCGCCTGTGGGTTGTTTTCCGCCCAATGGATTTGGTTTGTTTGACATGGCAGGCAATGTCTGGGAACTTACCAAAGACGACTATTTGGATCCGCGCAATCCATATGGCGGCATGAAAGTGGCCAAGGGTGGCAGCTTTTTGTGTTCAGACAATTATTGCGGTCGATATCGACCTGCCGCACGGACGCCCCATGGCATTGACACAGGCATGATGCATGTGGGCTTTAGAACGGTTTGGCGACCCCCAGCCCGATAGGCAAAGCGCTGCTCGGTTTCTATTTAACGATTAAAGAAACTTGGCCTTTGCAATGTCCACCAACTCGCGCTTCAGTACCTTGTTGGACGCATTCAGCGGAAACTGCGTGCAGAACAATACGTGGCGCGGTACTTTGTAATTGGCCATGTGGGTTCGTGACCAAGCAATCAACTCTTCAGCCGTGAGCTGAACACCATCTCGCAAAATTACGCAGGCGCAGCCCACCTCTCCCATGCGTTCGTCGGGCAAACCAATGACGGCAACTTGCGCAATAGCAGGATGATCTGCCAGCAGCCTTTCTATTTCAGCTGGATAGCAGTTGAAGCCGCCCAAAATGAACATGTCTTTCAAGCGGTCGGTAATTTTCAGGTAGCCATTGGCGTCTAGCACGCCCACATCTCCGGTGTGCAACCAACCTTCTGAGTCGATGGCCTCGCGGGTGGCGGCTTCATCGCCAAAGTAGCCCTGCATCACGTGGTAGCCACGCAATTGAACTTCGCCTGGCTCGCCGGTGGGTACGGCTTGTCCTTGGGCATCTACACAGCGAACTTCGGTGCCCGGAATAGCGCGACCACACGTGCTGGCCACTGTTTCGGCGCTGTCTTCAGGGTCGCACACGGTGGCGCATCCGCCGCATTCGGTGAGGCCGTAGGCCGTGGTGACATTGTCAATGCCCAGTTCTTCGCGCATGCGTGTGATCAAAATGGGCGGTACGTTGGCTGAGCCAGTGACCGCCACGCGCAAGGACGAAATGTCAAATGCTTTGAGCTTGGGATGCGCCAACATGCTGAGAAATAAAGTGGGCGGTCCTGGCAAAAAGCTGATTTTTTCTTGCGCAATGCGCGTTAAAACTGCTTCTGCTTCAAACACTTGTTCGGGGTAAACCGTTGCGCCTTGAATGAAGGCGGCCACCCATCCGGCTTTGTAGCCAAAGGAGTGAAAGAACGGGTTCACGATGAGGTAGCGATCGTCTGGCTGTAAGCCCACCACACGTCCCCATGCACTGAAGGCGCGAATGGTGGGGCCGTGTGCGGCCATGACGCCTTTGGGCCTGCCCGTGGTGCCCGAGGTGAACATCAAATCGGCGGTACTGTTTGCTGTGAGATTGGCAATTCGGCCTGCAACTTTCAACTGTGAATCTGGCGTGGTTTTTTGTAAAAAATCAGACCAATCCATGTCTTGCGTTGCATCATGGGCCGCATTGAAACCCTCGCGCAACACCACCACATGATGCAATGTTGAAGGGCGAATGCCTTCCAACATGCGAGGGTAGTATTGGCCTAAAAAGTTGCCAATGCAAAACAACACTTTGGCTTGGCTGCGGTCCAAAATATCAACAGCTTCAGAGCCTTTCATGCGGGTGTTCAAAGGCACCATCACGGCACCTGCCGCATGGATGCCACAAGCCGCCAAAATCCACTCAGACATATTGGGTGCCCAAATGGCCACGCGATCGCCGGCCTCAACACCCATTGCAATCAGTGACGCTGCCACGGCATGACTCGATTGCAACAAACTGGCGTAGTCAATGTGAACTGCCCCATCAATGATGGCATCTCGCTTAGGGTGATTCAACGCAGCCTGCTCAAGCATGGCGGGCAAAGTATTTGGCAAGTTGGATGGGGGCGTCCAACGATCGGTGATGGTGGATTTGGCTGCCAGTCCGGCATGTGGCATTGTCATTCGAAAATTACTCCGGAAATTTGAGGCGAAGGTGCGTGCTGGTGGGCACTGCTTGGCACGCCAAGGTCCATGCCTTGGCCAAGTCTTTGGCGTCTAGCACATCGTTGTGCCTGAGGTGCACGCTGCCCTCAACCACCTGACACATGCACGAGGCGCACATGCCTGCCTGGCACGAAAAAGGCAAGTTCAATTTGACGCGCTGTGCGGCTTCTAGGATGGTCTCTTGGCCGCTGCATTCGATGGTGTGCAACTGCCCGTCAATGGCGATTACAACTTGGGCCTCGTCAATCGCGTCCGCACGGGGTGCTTCGTTTTCACGCGCTGTTTGTGCAGCGGCTAAGGCAGCTTCATCGGGGAGCGACACAAACCGCTCGACATGAATGTCTGCCTCAGCCATGTTCACACTGTTCAATGCCGCTACAGCCGCATCCATAAAGGGGCCGGGCCCGCAAATGAATGCTTGCGCATGTGCCAGAGGTCTTGCAAATTCGGCCAGCTGCGCAACCGAAGGAATGCCTTGAACAGAGTCCAGCCAATGAATGACTTGCAGTCTTTGGGGATGTGCCTTGGCAAGCGTATTCAGGGCATCGCGAAAGATGACAGATTTTTCATCGCGGTTGGCGTAAAAAAGTGTGACACGCGCTGTCGATTGATCGAGCGCATGTCGCAAAATTGAAAACACAGGGGTGATGCCGCTACCACCAGCCATCAGCAAAAAATCTTGCTTAAACTGCTTGGGCGTGAAGACGCCAGAGGGCGCCATCACTTCTACCTCATCGCCTACTTTGAGGTGATTGCAAATCCAATTGGAACCGCGTCCTTGATGGACTCGCTTGACCGTTACCCGCGGCGCAGCATCCAGCGCAGGTGAGCTGCACATGGAATAACAACGAGGCACAAACACGCCATCAATGGGCAAGCGCAATGTGAGAAATTGGCCGGGTTGGTACTTGAATGCCGACGCAAGTGACGCGGGCACTTCCCACACAATCGACTTGCTGTCGTGTGTTTCATCGATGAGCGCACTGACGCGCAAACGATGGTATTGCGTCATAAACCCATTCCCAAAATGGCACTGTCTGCCTTGATTTCTGCACCGCTAATGGCCACTGAATCATCGGACGCTAAAAACAACAAGACCTTGGCAATGTGCTCCGGCATGATGGCGCGGCCTTTGGGATTGACCTTGGGATCAAACAACAAATACTTTTCGGGCACACCTGGCGCTGTGGCCTTCATCATGGGTGTGTAGATGCCGTCGGGGTGCAAAGAGTTGACCCGAATGGCCAAGCCGTTTTTGCGGCAATACAAAGCGCTGGCCCGCGTGAGGGCTGCCACTGCCGCTTTGCTGGCGCTGTAACCTGCATAGCCTTCGATGGGCAACCACGTCGATACAGAGGCCATGTTGACGATGCTACCGCCGCGCTCCTTCATGGCCGCAATGCCTTGCTGGCAGCCCAAGAAGCAAGAGTCGGCATTGACTTGCATGAGTTGTCGAAACTGCGCCAAGGTGGCTGTTTCAATGCTGCCGGGTAACAAAATGCCAGCGTTGTTGATCAAGATGTCCAGTGGTCCAAAGTGCGCTTGAACCTTGGCAATGACTTCCTGCCATTCCGCTTCATTGCTGACATCGTGGCGCAAAAACAGGGCACGCTCACCACAAGCTTTGGCCAAGGCTTCGCCCGCTTGGACATCGATGTCGCCAAAGGCCACATAAGCGCCTTCTTTCAGCAAAAGTTCGACAGTTTCTTTGCCCACGCCACTGGCACCGCCAGTGACCAATGCGACCTTGTTGTTGACACGACCCATTGCAAATCTTTCTTAGGTTGAGGCGGCAGCACGTCCTGCGCGGCGACCCGAAAAAACACAGTCTGCCAAAGACAAACCGCTGACATATCTGGAAGAGGGCAAGCCCAATGCCGTTCTTCCTGCTGCATACAAACCTGGAATGCTTTGCCCCGAAGCATGCAAAACTTGGCCATTGCTTTCGTCTACATGCAGGCCGCCCAAGGTGAGTGTGGCCAGCGGAAAGGTGGGGTTGCCAATGGAAATGTCCAAGGCCAAGAAGGGTCCACGCGACATGTCGTGGCGCATGTCTTTGGATTTGCCAAATGCGTCTTCGCGCTCACCGCATGCGGCGGCATTGGCAGCTTCTAAACTTTGACGCAACTTAATGGGATCGGCTTTTAATTTGGCGGCCAAGGCTTCAGGCGTATTGGCTTTTTTGGCGCCCAACAACATCATGGCCATGGCAGGCAAGGATTGAAAGGCCCACAAGCCGCCAAACAAACACTGTTGGATGGCTTGCCATTTGAGTTGTGAGTCAATGATGAGCCAGCCGCGTCCGTTTTGATGATCTACCAGTTCGTGGCCCAGTTTGGCGCCATAGACTTGTTCGTTGCAAAAGCGTTCGCCTTGTGTGTTGATCACAATGCCTTGTGGCCAAACAGACGGCGGCGTGATAAATCGCCAAGCAGAAATGTTACCAAGCGCACTGGCATTGGCGCCCACAGTTTGTCCTAAACGCAGACCACTGCCATCACAACCTGCGCCGCCAACTGGCCAACCTTTTTTGGCATGCGGTGCAAACTCGGCCATCAGTTCGGGGTTGTAGATAAAGCCGCCTGTTGAAAGGATCACGCCTTTGTGCGCCCTGATGTAGGTGCGAACGGCTGTGGCTTGTTCAATTTTTGCAGCCTCGCGGCGGCATTCGGCTGCCTTGCCTGGCCAAAAGGTGCGCCAACGCGCAACCTTCTTGTGAAGCTCAGCATGCCGCAATGTTTCAGGTGCACCTGCGGGCAACTGCCAAACTTCAACGCCCACAACGCGAGCCGCTTGATCGGGTGATGTACGCTCACAGACCAAGCGGCGAACTGTGGCTTGCGTTAAGGTATGCGCCCCCGATTTGACGGTGGCATTTTGCAGTGCTTCAAATAAAACCTTGCCTGATTGACCACGCGCCACAGTGCGATGGCCACGCGGCGCAGGCGGGCCTTCTTGTGTTTGGCATGCTGGCACCACTTCGTTGCCCGAGAAATACAAAAACTTACCCTCGGGTGGATAGGATGTTTTGTGATCGGGCATGCTGGCTGCAAATTTGGCGCCATGCATTTCTAGCCACGCCAAATTGGCCACGCTGTCTTGGCAAAATTTCATGAGCGTCTGGTCAGAGACCACGCCGTTGACTTCGTGTTTGAGATAAGCAGCCATGGCTTCAGGGCTGTCTTGAAAGCCTGCTTCCAATTGATATGGCGTGCCACCACCGGCATACACCACGCCGCCTGACAATGCGCTAGCACCACCGCCTTGGAAGCGATCAATGAGAACGACAGTTGCGCCATGAGCCCTGGCTTCTAGGGCTGCGCAGGCACCAGCGGCACCCCAACCCACCACCACCACATCGGCAGATTCACGCCACTCGATGGCGTTGACATTTTCTATTTCGAGCGCAGGCTCAATGGGGGTGACAGTTGAAACTCTGGGCTTGCGACTCACAACGTGGATTCCAATAAGTCAGTGCGTTCTAGTGGAATGGGTTTTCC
>CANKXC010000094.1 GCA_947487355.1 Comamonadaceae bacterium
GTTTTCATGTCCATGAGGGTCTCCAACAGGTGTTTTTTAAAGCCGGCAGGCAGTTTTTGCAATCTTATAATGGAAAGTTAGGCCACGTTAGGCTTTCATAAAGATACCCTGCCATGAGCACACCTGTTATTTCTGTTGCCGATATCCGCAAAACATTTCTCGACTTTTTTGCGTCCAAAGGTCATTCCGTGGTGGCGTCTAGCCCCCTGGTGCCGGGCAACGACCCTACTTTGATGTTTACCAACTCCGGCATGGTGCAATTCAAGGATGTGTTCTTGGGCACCGACAAGCGCAGTTATGTTCGCGCAGCTTCGGTACAAGCTTGTTTGCGCGCAGGTGGCAAGCACAACGATTTGGAGAATGTGGGCTACACCGCGCGTCACCACACCTTTTTCGAAATGTTGGGCAATTGGAGCTTTGGCGATTACTTCAAACGCGACAGTTTGAAGTGGGCCTTTGAATTGCTCACGCAAGTTTACAAACTACCCGCAGAAAAACTTTGGGCCACGGTCTACATTGAAGACGACGAAGCCTACGACATTTGGACCAAAGAAATTGGATTGCCGCCAGAGCGTGTGGTGCGCATAGGCGACAACAAAGGCGGACGTTACATGTCCGACAATTTCTGGATGATGGCCGACACAGGACCTTGCGGTCCTTGCTCCGAAATCTTCTACGACCATGGTCCCGAAGTGGCAGGCGGACCGCCCGGTAGCCCCGAACAAGACGGCGACCGTTACATTGAAATTTGGAACAACGTGTTCATGCAGTTTGACATGCAGCCAGATGGCAGCTTGAATAACTTGCCCGCACCTTGTGTTGACACGGGCATGGGCCTCGAGCGTTTGGCCGCCATTCTTCAGCATGTTCACAGCAATTACGAAATCGATATTTTTGATGCATTGATCAAAGCGGCATCTCGCGAAACTGGCTGTACCGATTTGCAAAATAAATCATTGCGCGTCATTGCAGACCACATCCGTGCCACTGCATTTTTGGTAAGCGATGGTGTGGTGCCAAGCAACGAAGGCCGTGGTTATGTGCAGCGCCGAATTGTTCGCCGCGCTATTCGTCATGGCTACAAGTTGGGTCAAAAAACACCGTTCTTCCACAAACTGGTGCCCGACCTTGTGAAGCTGATGGGCGCTGCCTATCCCAGCTTGGCCTCACAAGAAAAACGCATCACCGACATCTTGAAAGCGGAAGAAGAGCGCTTTTTTGAAACCCTAGAAGTGGGCATGCAAATTTTGGATGCAGCCCTTGAATGCGGCGTCAAAGTGTTGCCGGGTGAGGTGGCGTTTAAGTTGCATGATACCTATGGCTTCCCCTTAGATTTGTCGGCTGATGTTTGCCGTGAACGCGATTTGAGTGTGGATGAAGCGGGCTTTGCTGCTGCCATGGAACGCCAAAAATCCCAAGCACGTGCGGCTGGTAAGTTCAAAATGGACCGTGCTTTGGAGTACACCGGCGCAGGCAACACCTTTGTGGGTTATGACGAGTTGCAAGCGACTGCCAAAGTGCTGGCTTTGTATGTTGATGGAACACCCGCAACTGAACTTAAAGCCGGTCAAAACGGTGTGGTGGTGCTCGACACCACTCCCTTCTACGCAGAGTCTGGCGGCCAAGTGGGCGATCAAGGTTTGTTGCAAACAGCTGGCGCTCGGTTTGATGTGGAAGACACCTTAAAAATCAAAGCCGATGTGTTTGGTCACCATGGTGTTCTGTCGCAAGGTAGTCTTAAGTTGGGCGATGCTGTGCAGGCACAGGTCAACATTGAAATGCGAACAGCCACTGTGCGCAACCACTCTGCCACGCACTTGATGCACAAAGCTTTGCGCGAAGTTTTGGGCGATCATGTCCAACAAAAGGGTTCTTTGGTGAATGCCGAGCGCACTCGCTTTGACTTTGCGCACAACGCGCCCATTACAGACGAACAAATCTTGGCCATTGAAGCCAAAGTGAATGAAGAAGTTTGGGCCAATCCCGCCACGCAAGCACGGGTGATGGACATTGAGTCGGCACAAAAAACGGGCGCCATGATGTTGTTCGGCGAGAAGTACGGAGAAACCGTGCGCGTGCTCGACATCGGTTCAAGTCGTGAGCTCTGCGGTGGTGTTCACGTGCACCGCACAGGCGACATTGGTTTGTTCAAAGTGGTGGCCGAGAGTGGCGTGGCTGCTGGTGTTCGACGCATTGAAGCTGTCACGGGTGGCAATGCCTTGGCCTACTTGCAGTCTTTGGAAGCCACTGTTTCTAAAGCGGCAGGCAGTTTGAAAGCATCGCCTTCCGAACTAAGCAGCCGCATTGCCCAAGTCTTGGATCAAGTCAAAGCTTTGGAAAAAGAAATGGCGGCGCTCAAAGGTAAATTGGCTTCGTCACAAGGCGACGAACTCATGACGCAAGCAGCTGATGTGAAGGGCGTTAAAGTTTTGGCGGCTTTGCTGCCAGGCGCCGATGCCAAAACATTGCGCGACACGCTGGACAAGTTGAAAGACAAACTCAAAACGGCGGCCATTGTGTTGGCAGCTGTCGATGGTGACAAAGTTCAATTGGCTGCAGGCGTGACGTCTGACACCACTGGCAAAGTCAAGGCGGGTGAGTTGGTGAACTTTGTGGCCCAGCAAGTGGGTGGCAAGGGTGGCGGTAAGCCCGACATGGCCATGGCGGGTGGCACTGACGCAAGCAACCTCAATGCCGCATTGGCAAGCGTGCAGGCATGGGTGACTGAGCGTTTGTAATTCCTATTGCAAGGTAGTCAGCTGCCTTGCACTGGCAAAAAATCTGTCTTGCCCTGTTAAAGGGTCTGTGAACTGAATGCTTTTGGCCAAGAGTTTTAATGGTGCATCAAAGGTATCGGTTTCTTCAGGGCCGAGAATCACCTTAGGATAAAACTGATCGTTCAAAATGGGCAGGCCTAGCGAGTTCATGTGCACGCGCAGTTGATGGCGTTGTCCTGTGACGGGCTTCAATGCGAAGCGCGCCAGTGATTTGGGAAGTGAGCCTTTTGAAACGAAGCAATTTTCTTCAGGGTTAAGAAGCTCAACACAATCAATCCAAGTTTCGCTGTTGATCTCTATAGGTTCTTTTTGTTCCGGCAAAACCACTTCACGCATCCTGAAAAACTGCGCATCTTCCACCATCTTGCTTCGATGAACCAGCGGAAACTGAGGGTTGAATGGCGAAGTCTCCGGGGCACCCGCAATCGCTTCATAAGTTTTTTCGATCTGCTTCAGCCTGAACAGTTCTTGGTAAGCATTGCGATCTTGCGCACGAACATTGAACACCACCAAGCCCGCAGTTTCTCGGTCAATGCGATGAATGGGTGAGAGCTCTGGTAAGTTCAATTGCTGCTTGAGTTGAACCAGCAAGCTTTGCTGAACA
This sequence comes from Comamonadaceae bacterium, assembly GCA_947487355.1. Classification (GTDB taxonomy): domain Bacteria; phylum Pseudomonadota; class Gammaproteobacteria; order Burkholderiales; family Burkholderiaceae_C; genus Limnohabitans_A. The sequence continues at coordinate 3,382 of CANKXC010000094.1, forward strand.
TAACGTCCGCCAGGTGTCACGGGCATAAAGTGCGGTTTGTCAGCCACCACCAAATGTTCATCTTGAAAAATGACTTGCGCTTTGAACGGCAACGCAGGCTCATCTCGAACGCTGCGGTAATAATAAATGTGTGATTCTTTTTTCAGGCTGTCATGTGGCAACATGACACGCCCCACTGAATTTAGAATTTCTTTGGCATCAAATCGAAGCTGCCATTCTTCAAGTGAAACAGCGCTGAATTTAGATGCTAAAAACTCAATCGCAGGCAGTGATGTGTTGGCGGGAACACCCACCGTGCTGGGTCCTACGCCATTTTTTGCGGGTGGTTTAAATGCGTTGGAAGACGACATCCCACACACCATGCCCCAACTTCAATCCACGATTTTCAAACTTGGTCAGAGGGCGGTAATCAGGTTTCTGAGCGTAGCCGCCAAGGTCGCTGGGCGCCGTATTTTTCAACAAAGGCTCCGCAATCAACACTTCCAAAATTTGAACCGCATAAGGCTCCCAATCGGTAGCGCAGTGAATGTAAGCGCCAGGCTTTAGACGCGCAGCCAGTTTGGCAATCAACGGGGTTTGAATCAGTCTTCTCTTGTTGTGGCGGGCTTTGTGCCAAGGATCTGGAAAGAAGATGTGCACGCCGTCAATCGAAGACAAAGGCAGCATGTTGTCGATCACCTCGACGGCATCGTGTTGCAAGATGCGAATGTTCTGAATGTTTTGTTCACCAATGCGCTTGAGCAATGCCCCCACGCCAGGTTCGTGAACTTCGCAGCACAAGAAGTGATCGTTGGGTCGAACTTTGGCAATGTGGGCGGTGGCTTCGCCCATGCCAAAGCCAATTTCCAAAATGAAAGGCGCAGCTACTTGGGCATCAGCAACATTGCCGTCCAATTCAAATGCCTTGGCCATGTCCAAAGGCTCAGGGGCATATTTCAGTAAAAACTGAGGACCCCACACTTCAAAGGCTTTGGCTTGCCCAGTGGTGGTGCGACCTGCACGCTTCACAAAGCTTTTGATGTTTTTGGGAAAAGCGACCGATGCGGGCGCTAGGTTGGATGCGTCTGAAGTCATGCCTCGATTTTAAGGGGTGATGCCATGTTGCTTTGGGACCATTCTTGAGTCCAATTTGTTAGCGCTTCAGACAAGCTTGCATGCGGTTCTGCTGGATGCGGCAGGGGGCTCAAGCCCAAAGCGCTGGCGGCAGACTGCATGGCCATCCAAACGGCCATCGGCGAACTTAAGTCCAGAGCCTGAGCGCCATTTTGTTTGGACAGTTTTTCGCCATTCACGCCCAAGACCAAAGGAGTGTGCAGGTATTGGGGACGACTTAAACCAAGCGCCTCTTGAAGCAATATTTGTCTGGCGGTGTTGTCTGTTAAGTCTTGGCCGCGGACCACATGCGTGATGCCTTGTGCCGCATCGTCTACCACCACTGCCAATTGGTAAGCCCACAAACCGTCGGCGCGTTTTAAAACAAAGTCGCCCACTTCTTCAGAGACATTTTGTGATTGCGGCCCAAGGCGTCTGTCGTGCCAATCAACCACAGGACTGCCGCGAAGCAAGCACCACTTTGCAACGTTAAAGCGCCAAGCTCTAGCGGGTTTGCCATTAAGCCCGTCTCGACAAGTGCCAGGATAAACAGCTGCCTTGTGTCTCTCTAAACTCAAGCCTAAAGCAGCTTGTTGTTCTTCTATTTCTTTGCGCGTGCAAGCGCATGGGTAAGCCAAACCTTTGGCTATCAACTGGTCTAAGCTTTGCTGGTAAAGGCTGCTTCGAGCCGACTGAAACACCACGTTGTCATTGGTATGAAGGCCGCACAAAGACAGTTGCTTCAAGATATGGTTGGCTGCGCCATCAATGCAGCGCGGCCCATCGATATCTTCAATGCGAACCAGCCAATGGCCCTTGTGCGAGCGGGCGTCAAGGTAGCTGGCCAAAGCCGCCACCAAAGAGCCCGCATGCAAATTACCGGTGGGTGAGGGCGCGAATCTGCCGCGGTACATTAAAAATTAGAGAGCTGCGAGCGCCAATTCCAAACCGGAAATGAAGGCGTCTTCTACGCGGTGGCCCAAGCACCAATCGCCACACAAACCAATGCCTTGTTTTTGGCTAAGGATGTGGGAGGCTCCCAAGGGCTGCAATGTTTTGGCATAGCGCCAACGGTGCACCTCGGCATGTGCAGGCGTGGCACGGATGCCCGTAATTTCAGAAAACGCTTTGAGCAATTTAGCTTGAACCCGCTCGGGGGCATCTTCTAGATGTTCTTGAGACCAAGCCGCACTGGCTTGCACCGTCCAGCGCTCAACATGAGTGCGACCTGGCTTGGATGATTCGCGCGCTAACCATGCCACGCGGTGGTGCACACTTCGCGCAGCATTCCATTGCGGCCCCAAGGTAATGAGCCCGGGTTGTGCAGCGTTGGGAAAGGCCGCCATGAGTGTCCAGCACGGTGCGACTTGAACCTTGTTCAGTGCTGCTTGATTTTCCATGGTGATTTTGGAATTTCGCAGCAAGTCGATGGCTTGATTGAAAGGTAAAGCCAACAACACTTGGTCAAAACCACTGAAAACGGATTGTGCGCCTTCTGGTTCTTCGCTGTGCAATTGCCATAGTTCTGGATGAAGCGTATCGCGTTCAATTTTGAAGACCTTGGACTCCAAGTGAATGCTGTCAATTTGTGTCAAGGGTTGCGCCCATGCTTTGACTAAAGCATTCATACCAGGCGATGCCACCCAGTGTTTGTCTGCAGTATTTCGAGCGACCTCTAAAACACGCCCCATGGCGTCTAGAACACGGACAGCATTGGCACTCCAAGGTTTGCAAATGTTGGGTGTTGTGGCCAAAGCTTGTGCAAAACGGGTGTCGCGGACGGTGAAGTACTGCGCACCGTGATCAAAGGTGCCAAATGCAGAGTTACGAGTTGACATTCGTCCGCTTGGGCCCCTGCTTTTTTCAAAAACAGTGACGCGGTGACCCGCCTGCATAAGGGTTCTGGCGCAAGCTATGCCCGCCATGCCAGCACCAATGATGGCGAAATTTTGAACAGGTTGTTTGGCTGTGTTTGTTTTGGTCATGGGGCTACTCTACACGCGATGGTGGGGTTGGAGCAATGCTTCTTGTGTTCGTGCTTGTTT
>CANKXC010000095.1 GCA_947487355.1 Comamonadaceae bacterium
AAGGCCTGCTCTAAATCGCCGTCACGAACCGAGTACGGCAGATTGCCGACGTATAGTTTTTTGCCCATTGAAAGGGACTCCTCTAAACACAAAAACAAAAGCGATGGAGCCCCAAAAACGCATCAACAAACCTAAAAACCTCGGAAGGAAGCGAAACTGACACCTGTACACCGCGAACTAAACACGCGCCCGAAGACGTGTGCTGAGCCATTATGGGCCATAAAACAAAAGCTTTGGCAAGTTAATTCTTTGAAAAGCCTTTATTTACTTAGGATTAAACGTGTTTGTGACAGATTACCAACTGACTTCGCGGTCTGGTGTGGCGCTGATTTTGTGAGCCGTCAAGTCTGCACCTTCGTATTCCTCTTCTTGGCTCATCTTCAGTCCGAGCGTCATTTTCAAAACACCATAGACGACGACACCGCCAATCAAGGCCCAAGCAACGCCCATGAAAGTGCCGATGACTTGCGCACCAAACGAGACGCCGCCCAAACCACCAAAGCTTTGCAAACCAAAAATGCCTGCAGCAATTCCGCCCCATGCACCGCAAATACCGTGCAATGGCCAAACACCCAGCACATCATCGATTTTCCATTTGTTTTGTGTGAGTGTGAACATCACCACAAACAAAGCGCCCGCAACAGCACCCACGGCCAATGCGCCGAAAGGATGCATCAGGTCAGAGCCCGCACACACGGCCACCAAGCCAGCCAATGGGCCGTTGTGCACAAAGCCTGGGTCGTTTTTACCGAGCACCAAGGCTGCCAGAGTTCCGCCCACCATGGCCATCAGTGAGTTGACCGCCACCAAGCCAGAAATTTTGTCCAAGGTTTGAGCGCTCATCACATTGAAGCCAAACCAACCCACAATCAAAATCCAAGCACCCAGAGCCAAGAAAGGAATGTTGGAGGGGGGGTGGGCAGACACCGCGCCATCTTTGCGATAACGGTTGTAACGTGCGCCCAACAAGATGACCGCAGGCAAAGCAATCCAACCACCCATGGCATGGACCACCACAGACCCTGCAAAGTCGTGAAACTCTTCGCCGGTGGTGGCCTTAATCCAAGCCTGAACGCCAAAGTGTTGGTTCCAGACAATGCCTTCAAAGAAGGGATAGACAAAGCCCACGATGCAGGCGGTAGCAATCAGTTGTGGCCAAAACTTAGCGCGTTCGGCAATGCCGCCTGAAACGATGGCTGGAATGGCCGCTGCGAACGTCAATAGGAAGAAAAACTTCACCAAGTCGTAGCCGTTTTTGGCCGCCAATTGCTCTGCGCCCACAAAGAAGTTGGTGCCATAGGCCACGCTGTAGCCCACGACAAAGTAAACCACGGTGGAGACTGAAAAATCCACCAAGATTTTGACCAAGGCATTGACCTGGTTTTTCTTGCGGACGGTACCCAATTCCAAAAATGCAAAACCGGCGTGCATGGCCAAGACCATGATGCCGCCCAACAAAATAAAGAGCGCATCCGCGCCCTGTTTTAGTGCTTCCATGTGTATCTCTACTTTTTTTTGATTTAATTTGGTGCGCAAACTCTGAGTTTGTGCATTGCGCACCAAAATTAAGCAAAAACCACGCCAAAAATGTTTCGGTGCGGCAGATATGATGACCAGATGGAAGCTTTTCTTGTTTCAACGGGCATTGTCGCCCTTGCCGAAATGGGCGACAAAACACAACTTTTGTCCCTGGTCTTGGCCGCGCGTTTCCGCAAGCCATGGCCCATTGTCTGGGGTATTTTCGTGGCCACTTTGGTCAACCATGGTCTGGCGGGCGCCCTAGGCAGTTGGGTCACCACCCAACTCGGACCTCAAGCGCTGCGCTGGGTGTTGGGTGCATCCTTTTTGGCCATGGCCGTGTGGATTTTGATTCCTGACAAGTTGGACGAAGAGGGCGACAAGGCCAACCCTCGCTGGGGCGTTTTTGCCACCACCGCCGTCGCCTTCTTTATTGCAGAAATGGGCGACAAAACACAAATCGCAACAGTCATGCTGGCCGCACAGTTTCAAAGTTGGTTCTGGGTCGTTGCCGGCACCACCCTGGGCATGATGTTGGCCAATGCACCCGTCGTTTGGTTGGGCGAGGCCATCACACGAAAAATTTCACTGACATGGGTTCATCGTATTTCTGCCGTGGTCTTTGCCATTTTGGGCGCATTGGCTTTTTGGGGCGGGCCTTTGCCAGGCTCAGACAATCCGATGACAAGCCCTCAAGCCATGCCAACTGCTTTGTACTCACCCCTGACTGCGCCTCAGCTTTAAAGCGCTGATAATTAGACAAACTGCTTTATTGGGTTGCCCCCCTATGCCACTGATCGCCAAGTCACAATCGATGTTTTTTGAAGCCCCACTTGCACTGCAAAGTGGCGCTTCGATTCGCGCTTATCACTTGGCCTATGAAACCTATGGCACCTTGAACGCTGACAAATCCAATGCTGTTCTGATTTGTCACGCGCTGAACGCCTCCCACCATGTGTCTGGTGTTTATGAGGGGCAAGAAAAAAGTGAGGGCTGGTGGGACAACATGATTGGCCCGGGCAAGCCCGTCGACACGAACCGATTTTTTGTCATTGGCGTGAACAACTTGGGTTCATGCTTTGGCTCGACAGGCCCCATGCATGCGAACCCCGATACCGGTGAGGTTTATGGCGCAGACTTTCCAGTGGTGACCGTCGAGGATTGGGTAGACGCCCAAGCCAGACTGCTGGACGGGCTTGGCATTCAAACCTTGGCTGCTGTCATGGGCGGTAGCTTGGGCGGCATGCAGGCCCTGTCTTGGACGCTTCGCTATCCCTCAAGGGTTGCGCATGCCGTAGTGGTGGCCAGCGCGCCCAATTTGACTGCAGAAAATATTGCCTTCAATGAGGTGGCGCGGCGCGCCATTGTGACGGACCCCGATTTTCATGGCGGTCACTTCTACAAGCACGGCGTGGTCCCACAGCGCGGGCTGCGCATTGCTCGCATGATTGGGCACATCACTTATTTGAGTGATGACGTGATGAATGAAAAGTTTGGTCGTGAACTGCGCGATGCCGTCACCCACAATGCCTCTGGCTATCGCTACACCACGCAAGACATTGAGTTTCAAATTGAAAGCTACTTGCGCTATCAAGGTGACAAGTTCAGCGAGTACTTTGACGCCAACACTTATCTTTTGATCACGCGCGCACTTGATTATTTTGATCCTGCGCGCACTGTTGGCGGCAACTTAACCACGGCATTGGGCCAAGCCACTTGCAAATTTTTATTGGTGAGCTTCACCACCGACTGGCGCTTCTCGCCTGCGCGCAGTCGTGAAATGGTCAGGGCTTTGTTGGACAACAAGCGCGATGTGAGCTATGCCGAAATTGATGCGCCGCATGGTCATGATGCATTCTTGTTGGACGATGCGCGTTACATGCAGGTGGTGCGCTCGTACTTTGACAACATTGCCCAAGCCCTCGCCAGTGGAGCCACCGCATGAGTGAACAAGTCAATTTGAATGCCATTGCGCGCTTGGTGCCAGAAGGCTCGCGCGTATTGGACTTGGGCTGCGGCGATGGTGCGCTGCTCGATTATTTGCAAAAGAATCGCCAATGTACCGGCTACGGGGTTGAGATTGACGATCAGAACATTCAAGCCTGCATTCAACGCGGTGTGAATGTCATTCAATTGAACTTGGACGAAGGCTTGGCCATGTTTGCAGACCAATCCTTTGATGTGGTTTTGCAAATTGACACGCTGCAACACTTGCGAAATGCAGAGGTGATGCTGCGTGAAACGGTTCGCGTGGGTCAAACCGGTATTTTGGCCTTCCCCAATTTTGCGCACTGGCCCAACCGCATGAGCATCTTGACCGGCCGCATGCCCGTTACCAAGCGCTTGCCTTATGAGTGGTATGACACACCCAACATTCGGGTGGGTACATTTGCCGACTTTGCACAACTGGCCCTCAAGAACAACTTGAGAATTGTGGACAGCTTTGGCCTGCAAGAGGGGGAAGAAGTTCGAATGTGGCCCAACCTGATGGCTGGCACTGCGGTCTTCAAGCTTCAGCGCTCTCGCTAATTTAAATCCAAATTCAAATCGAAAGACTGACATGACGCTGCCACCCACCATGAATTTTGTAGACCATGGCACTGGTGGAGGACCTGAGGTCTTAACACCCCGTCAATGTCAAACGCCTTTGCCGCAGGCGGGCGAAGTATTGGTCAAGGTAGCGTTTGCGGGCGTCAACCGACCCGACTGTTTGCAGCGCAGTGGCCGTTATCCACCACCGCCTGGCGCATCGCCCATTGTGGGTTTGGAAATTTCAGGCGAAGTGGTTGGGCTGGGTGAGGGTGTGACGCAATGGCGCATTGGCGACAAAATTTGTGCCCTGACCAATGGCGGCGCCTATGCTGAATATGCCACGGTCCCTGAAGGTCAAGCGCTGCCCATTCCCGCTGGCTTTTCGATGTTGCAGGCAGCCGCATTGCCCGAAAACTTTTTCACCGTTTGGACCAATGTGTTTCAACGCGGCAAATTAAAAAGTGGCGAAAGCATCTTGATTCATGGTGGCTCTTCAGGCATTGGCCTAACCGCCATTCAGTTGGCACGCGCGTTTGGCGCCCATGTGTATTGCACCGTGGGCAATGCAGAAAAAGTAGCTGCCTGTTTAAAAGCGGGCGCGCATGCTGCCATCGATTACAAAACACAAGACTATGTTGAAGAGGTCTTGAAGCTGACCGATCAAAAAGGTGTCAATGCCATTTTGGACATGGTGGGCGGAAGCTACATGCAGCGCAATTTAAAAGCCTTGGCCATCGAAGGCCGCTTGTTGCAAATTGCATTTCTTCAGCCCTCCAAAGTGGAAGTCGATTGGGTTTCTCTGATGGCCAAACGCTTAACTTTTACGGGCTCTACTTTGCGCCCTCGAAGCGCACAAGACAAAGCCCAAATTGCCAGCGAGTTGAAGGCGCAGGTATGGCCGCTGCTGGCCAGTGGCCAAGTTGCCCCCGTCATCTATCAAGTGTTCAACTTGAAAGAGGCGGCCAAAGCGCACGCGCTGATGGAGTCGTCGCAGCACATCGGAAAAATCATGCTCACCGTCTCAGGAGAATAAAACCATGTCAACCAATTTGTCTGTAGGTGTGATTGGTTTGGGTGCCATGGGTATGGGCATGGCGCAATCTTTGCGGCGCGCGGGCCATTCGGTTCATGTGTTTGATGTGCGCTCAGAGGTGGCCCAAAAATTTGCAGCTGAAGGCGGTGTTGCGTGCAGCAGCTTGGCTCAAATTGCGGCAGCATCGGATGTGCTTGTTTCTGTGGTGGTGAATGCCGCCCAAACAGAATCTGTTTTGTTTGGCGATGGCAGCACACAAAGTGGCTGCGCAAATCACCTAAAGCCCGGCAGTGTGTTTGTGATGTGCTCAACCGTCGATCCTGCATTTTCAGTCGGACTTGAAAAAAAATTAAACGACAAAGGTCTGCATTACATCGACGCGCCAATCTCTGGCGGCGCCGCCAAAGCGGCCTCGGGACAGATGACCATGATGACAGCGGGCACGCCAGCGGCCTATGAAAAGGCCGAGGTATTTTTGAATGCCATGGCCGCCAAGGTCTACAAATTGGGCGACAGTGCGGGTGCAGGCAGCAAAGTCAAAATCATCAACCAGTTGTTGGCGGGTGTTCACATAGCAGCAGCGGCAGAAGCCATGGCATTGGGCCTCCGAGAAGGCGTTGACCCTGATGCGCTGTATGAAGTTATCACGCACAGCGCAGGCAACAGCTGGATGTTTGAAAATCGGATGGCGCATGTATTGGCAGCCGACTACACCCCTTTGTCAGCCGTCGATATTTTCGTGAAAGATTTGGGCCTGGTTTTGGACATGGCACGCGCCAGCAAATTTCCTTTGCCGCTTTCAAGCACGGCACACCAAATGTTCATGCAAGCCAGTACCGCGGGGTTTGCCAAAGAAGACGACAGTGCCGTGATCAAAATATTCCCTGGCATTGAGTTCCCCAAAGCCAAATAAATTTTTCAAGCCACCCACAAAGGCGTGACATCATGAAACTAGGCTGCATTGCAGACGACTTTACTGGCGCAACCGATTTGGCCAACAATTTGGTGCGCTCTGGCATGCGGGTCATGCAAACGTTCGGTGTCCCGTCTGCCCCTTTGTCGGCCGATGTCGATGCCGTGGTGGTCGCCTTGAAATCCAGAACCATTCCGGCAGACCAGGCCATCGCACAGTCTTTGGACGCATTGGCATGGTTGAAGGCACATGGCGCAGAACAAATTTATTTCAAATACTGCTCCACATTTGACAGCACCCCTGCGGGCAACATTGGTCCCGTTACCGAAGCCTTGATGGACGCCTTGAATTGCAAGTTCACCATTGCAACGCCTGCCTTTCCAGACAATGGCCGCACGGTGTTCAAAGGCTACTTGTTTGCGGGTGCTGTGTTGTTGAACGAAAGCGGCATGCAAAATCATCCGCT
>CANKXC010000096.1 GCA_947487355.1 Comamonadaceae bacterium
CGGGTGGCAAAACGGTGGCCAGTATTTTTGTCAATCGACTGCAGTTTGCGCCGCATGAAGATTTCGATGCCTACCCGCGCACATTGGAAAACGACTGCGCTTTGCTAGAAGCCAATGGTTGTGATGTGGTGTTTGCGCCTTCGGAAAAAGACCTCTACCCTGAACCACAAGGTTTTAAAGTTCATCCACCAGCCGAGTTGGCCGATATCTTGGAAGGTGCTTTTCGCCCTGGTTTTTTTGTGGGCGTGAGTACCGTGGTGCACAAACTATTCAACATCGTCCAACCCCATTTGGCGGTCTTTGGTAAGAAGGACTATCAACAACTGATGGTCATCAGGCGCATGGTGTCGCAAATGGCATTGCCCATTGAAATATGCGGTGCAGAGACTCGGCGCGCCTCAGATGGTCTTGCGCTCAGTTCACGCAATGGCTATCTCTCTGAGTCTGAGCGCAAAGAAGCGGTTCATCTTTCTTTGGCATTGAAAAATTTGGCATCGGCCGCCCGCGAAGGCAGCGCCAATGGCCGCCTAGATGTGCCTGCTTTGGAAGCCGCTGCCATACAAACTTTGAGGGATCGAGGCTGGCAGCCAGATTACCTCACGGTGCGCTTGCAACACGACCTTTCACCCATCAATGGCCCTTGCCAAGAACCCATGGTGGTGTTGGGTGCCGCCAAGTTGGGCAAGACACGGCTGATTGATAACCTAGAAGTTTGACCCCAACTTCTATTCAGGCAAGACCAGCTGTCCTCTGAGCGAGTGCGACATAGCGGCGTCAATTTTGATGTCGACCATCTGACCTACCAAACGCATGCCGTTGGGGCCAGCCGGAAAGTTGACCACCCGATTGCACTCAGTTCGGCCCGCCATTTCGGTGGCATCTTTCCGTGCAGGTCGCTCTACCAAAATGCGTTGTACGGTGCCTAAGCGGCTGTCGCCGATGCGCTTCACATTGGCTTCGATGGTGGCTTGTAAATGGTGCAAGCGCTTGAGTTTGACCTCGTGCGGTGTGTCGTCGTGCAAATTGGCAGCGGGGGTGCCTGGGCGAGGGCTGAAGATAAAGCTGAAGCTGGTGTCGTAGCCCACATCGTCAATGAGCTTCATCATCTTGTTGAAGTCTTCCTCGGTTTCGCCTGGGAAGCCCACAATGAAGTCGCTGCTCATGGCCATGTCGGGTCTGATGGCGCGCAGTTTGCGAATGGTGCTTTTGTATTCCATCGCGGTATAACCACGCTTCATGGCCATCAAAATTTTGTCCGAGCCGTGTTGCACGGGCAAGTGTAAGTGACTGACCAACTTGGGCACCTTGTCGTATGCATCAATCAGGCGCTGCGTAAATTCATTGGGGTGGCTGGTGGTGTAACGAATGCGCTCAATACCTGGCATGTCGGCCACGTATTCAAGCAGCAATGCAAAGTCGGCAATTTCGGCGGTATCGCCCATCTTGCCGCGATACGCATTGACGTTTTGACCCAGCAAAGTAATTTCGCGAACGCCTTGTTCGGCCAAGCCTGCCACTTCTACCAACACATCTTCGAAGGGGCGGCTGACTTCTTCGCCTCGGGTATAGGGCACCACGCAATAACTGCAATATTTGCTGCAGCCTTCCATGATAGACACAAAGGCCGTTGGGCCATCCATCTTGGCGGGAGGCAAGTGATCGAACTTTTCAATTTCGGGAAAGCTGATGTCGACTTGGGGGCGTTTTTTGACACTGCGAGCGGCCAAGAGTTCGGGCAGACGGTGCAGAGTTTGGGGGCCAAACACCACATCCACATAAGGTGCACGTTTGATGATGTCGGCACCTTCTTGGCTGGCCACGCAACCGCCAACACCAATCAAAACACCACGTTCCTTCAAATGTTTGACGCGGCCTAAATCGCTGAAGACTTTTTCTTGCGCGCGCTCACGCACCGAGCAGGTGTTGAACAAAATGAGATCGGCTTCTTCGACGTCTTGCGTCGGCTCATAGCCCTCGGCGGCCTTCATGACGTCGGCCATTTTGTCCGAGTCGTACTCGTTCATTTGGCAACCGAAGGTTTTGATGAATACTTTTTTGCTCACAAGAGACTCCAAGCGGTAACTGGTTTATATCCAGGGGCTGATGGATGATGTGCACCGTTGCGGCGCACAAGTTAGATAGGGATTATCGCAGGCTCTGCCGAGTCCCTGAAAACTCAATTTTCATTGGGCTTTTGAAAAAACATGGGGTAGTAGCGTTGGACCACGGCCCCGTCCAATGCCCAAGTTTTGCACTTGCCCACAAAATGAGGGGGCGTTGTGGGCGTTTCTTCTGGAATGCCGGCTTGTTCCTTTTTGAATTGGATGGCATGCGGTATGGTTTGAAAAGCCGCGGTGGCCATATTGAACAACATTTCACGCAAATGGGTACAACCCTCAACACCGCCAATGTGCGCATCTATGGTTCGGCGCCATCCTGCGCCCAAGGTGCAACCAATTAAACGGTGCATGCCAGAAGGTGCTTGGTCGCACTCGGGGTGTGGTGTGTGCGCCATCTCGGTCACCACATCTTGAATTTTTAATTGGTCGTCCACCGTCAGCCGAATGCTAAGCCCATGAATGGGTGCGCCCGCCAACTTAGGGCCTTGGCTTGGAATGATGAAGGGGTAAGTTTTGACGTCGGTCAGCGCAGCTTCAATGTCCCATAAACCATCTTCTCGCTCAAAGCCAGAATAGACAACGGTTCGTGTGTGCGACAGTTTGCGGGGGGAGGGTGGTGGGAGTGCCAAGGTCTGCCTCTTCAATTGCGAATTCAAAACCCCAATTATCGATTTGAATTGAACACACAAGCAATTTAGTTTTCACAACATTGAGTTTTGACGGCATGAACTTCAAGCGCTATGGCGCTTAATTGTTCTATTGACAGGACAATTGCCCCGTGAGAATATCTTTGGCATTCTTTTGAACTATTAGGTCGCTATGGAACAGTCTGATAAAACCGCCCGCCAATTGTTTGAACATGTGCAGGCCAATCCCACTCGCAAGCGCTTTGGTTTTGGCAAGGTGCCGGCCTTGATTAACATTGATTTGCAAAAGGCTTATACCTGCGTTGGCGAGTTTGCGACAGCTTACGAAACAGACCCCAAACAGCTGGACTATGTGAACCAGTTGGCCGAAGTTTTTCGAAGTAAAGGTTTTCCAGTGGTTTGGACTTATGTGGCCTACATGGATTCCGGCGAAGACTGCGGTGTATGGGGCACGCGCACCAACACCCCAGACTCTTTGCAAAACATCAAAGTGGGCAGTCGCCGGGCAGAGTTTGACGATCGCTTGTTCATTGACCGCAAGCGCGACATCATCATCAACAAGCGCATGGCTTCTACATTTTTTGAGACCAACTTAGGCTCTATTTTTACCTACCACGGTGTGGACACTTGTGTGATCACGGGCGGTTCTACCTCGGGTTGCGTACGTGCTACGGTGGTCGACAGTTTGCAGCGCAGCTTTAGAACCATTGTGCCCATTGAATGCGTGGCCGACAAACACGAGTCACCGCACTTTGCCAACCTCTACGACATGATGCTCAAGTACGCCGATGTGTTGACCATTTCTGAAACACTGGACCAGCTCAGCAAAGTGCAGGGCAAAGGATCTGCAGCATGACAAGCGCTGCCCAAGCGCCTGCCACCCAGCGCGATCCAGGGTTTTACGACTACCTGCCCTACAACGACCGGCCCGTCATTAAGTGGCCTAACGGCGCGAGAGTTGCGTTTTGGGTCGCACCCAACGTTGAGTTTTATGAACTCAATCCACCACGCAATCCGGCACGTGCACCTTGGGCGCGCCCAGCACCCGATGTCTTGAATTATTCTTATCGCGACTACGGCAACCGCACCGGTTTTTGGCGCATGCTCGATGTCATGAAGCGCTGCAATATGCGCGGCAGCGTGTCACTCAATGTGGCCATGTGCGATCACCATCCCGAAGTGATTAAGGCCTGCGCAGATGAAAGCTGGGAGTTTTATTCTCACGGCACTTACAACACGCGCTACCTCATGGGCATGAACGAGGCGCAAGAGCGTCAAGTCATTCAAGACTCCATCGATACCATTTACAAACACACCGGTCAAAAGTTGGATGGCTGGCTTGCCCCCGCCTTGACCTACACACCCAACACCATGGATTTGGTGGCCGACATGGGTCTGACCTATGTGTGCGATTTGTTTCATGACGACCAACCAGGCCCCGTCAAAGTCAAGAAGGGCAAGCTCACCAGCATGCCCTATTCCTTGGAAATGAACGACACCATTGTTTACAACGTCAACTTGGTTTCACCACGCCGCTATGGCGACATCATCAAGCGCCAATTCGATCGTCTGTACGAAGAGGGCGAGCATTCTGGCACCGTCATGTGCATTCCGTTGCACCCTTACCTCATTGGGCAGCCGTATCGCTTGGCAGCGTTTGAAGAAGCGCTGGCTTACATCACGGGGCACGAGAAAGTGTGGCTGGCCACAGGCCGCGAAATTGCGCACTATTACAACGAACACTATCACGCTGCATTTATGGCGGCGGGACAAACTGTGGGAGAGGCGCCATGAGCGTTGCACCTAAGCCCCTGCCCGACGATTACCTCGAATATCCACTGCGCCGTTATGGCATGGACCATGAGCGCTACGAATGGTCCATGTTGCCCCAGCGCAAAAAGGTGGCGTGGCCCAACAATGCCCGTGTGGCCTTGTGGGTGGTGCCTGCCCTAGAGTGGTTTCCATTGAACATGTCGGGTGTGCCCTTCAAGCCACCGGGCGCCATGCAAACGGCCTATCCCGATTTTCGCCATTACACATTGCGCGACTATGGCAACCGCGTCGGCATTTACAGAATCATGAAGGCGCTGCAACAGCATGGCATTCCTGCCACTGTGGCTGTCAATGCAGCAGTGGCGGTTCGCTACCCTGCTTTAATTCAACAGTGCAATCAGCAAGGTTGGGAAATCATGGCCAACGGTTTGGACATGGATCACCTGCACCACGGTGGTTTGTCTGCCGATGAAGAAAAAAAATGGGTCGATCAAACTTTGAGCATCTTGCGCAAAGCCAGTGGCCAAGCCGTGCGCGGTTGGTTGTCGCCAGCCAAGTCTGAGTCATTTAACACGCCCGATATTTTGGCCGCCGCAGGCTTGGACTATGTGTGCGACTGGGTCAATGATGACATGCCTTACCCCATGCACACCACCAGCAAAACTCTGGTGGCCATGCCGCACCCCATTGACATCGACGACTACACAATCTTGGTCAATAACCATCACACCGAAAACGATTTTCGCGATCAGCTGATCGATCATTTTGATGTGTTGTACAAAGAGTCTGCCACGGAAGGTGGGCGCATCATGCCCATTTCTTTGCACCCCTGGGTCATTGGTCAGCCCTACCGAATCAAGGCCCTTGAAGATGCCTTGGCACACATCATGAGTCACAAGGGTGTGTGGGCTACAACCGGCTCACAAATTTTGGACGCTTGGCAACCCCAAGCGGCTTGAATGATGGCCCCGCAATTGTCCATTGCTGGACACGAGCGTATTTCATATTCTGCGCTGCCCGAGCGCAAACCTTTGCACTGGCCAAACGGTGCGCGCGTTGCCTTGTGGGTTGCCCCCAACATTGAGCACTACGAGTACTTGCCCGAGCAAGTGAGGGTGCGCAATCCATGGCCGCGTGTGCCCCATCCCGATATCTTGGGTTATGGCCTGCGCGACTACGGCAATCGTGTGGGCGTATGGCGCTTGATGGAACTGTTTGATGCGCTCGACTTGCCCATCACGGTGTCTTTGTCGATGTCGGTGTTGGACATGTACCCCGACTTGGCAGAAGCCATGATGAAGCGGCAATGGGAATTTATGTCGCATGGTTTGTACAACACGCGATACCACTGGAACATGTCGGAAGACGAGGAAAGAGCAGCCATTGACGTGTGTCAGGAAATTCACCAGCGGCATACAGGGCAGCGTTTAAAAGGCTGGTTTTCTCCTGCAGCCTCTAACACCTTGCATACCCCCGATTTGGTGGCTGAAAGTGGCATGCAGTATTTGTGTGACCTCTACCACGATGATCAACCCACACCCGTCCATGTGCGCCAAGGCGAATTGACCTCCTTGCCTTATTCGATGGAAATTAACGACAGCATTGCGTGGCGTCGGGGCCAAGAGGCCGATGCTTTTGCACAAAAAATGATTGACGAATTTGAGGTCTTGTATGCCGAAGGCGCTGTGCACGGCCGCGTCATGAACGTGGCCGTTCACCCTTTCATCATGGGGCAACCCCACCGAATTGGCGCATTGGCCAAAGCACTTGAATACATTCGCAGCCACGAGGGCGTTTGGTGCGCCACGGGCTCTCAGATCGTCGACTGGTACCAACAACAACAAAGTAAGGACATGCCATG
>CANKXC010000097.1 GCA_947487355.1 Comamonadaceae bacterium
TAAGCCACTCTAATGCGCGCGCATGCGCCGCCGCACCTTGCAGTTGGGTGTGCTGAAAAATAACTTCCAAAATTTGATCACCGACCGTCATGACGGGATTCAAACTGGTGGAGGGCTCTTGGAAAATAATGGATATTCGCCTGCCCCGAATGCTACGCATTTGGTTTTCGCTTAGCTGAAATACATCCACATCGCTGAGTTGTACTTGGCCACTCTGGATAACGGCGTTGTCTGGCAACAAGCGAAGCAAGGACAAGGCCGTCATTGATTTGCCACAGCCTGACTCGCCCACCAAGGCAAACGTTTGACCCTTGTTCAAAGTGATGTTAAGTGCATCAACGGCCCTGGCCATGCCGGCTTCGGTTTGCAAATCGACCACCAGGTTTTTGACATTCAACTGCTGTGTCATGCGGCCACCTCTTTGGTGTTTTCTTTTGAACTAGAAGCCACTGGGCTGGCACTTCTCAGTCGGGTTCGAGGGTCAAATGCATCACGCACGGCATCGGACAACAAATTGGCACTGAGCACAATTAGGAACATAAATCCAAAGGCCGTGGTCAAGGTCCACCAAACCAGAGGGGTTGCTGCCAGCTCTGCACGCGCCGTATTGATCATGACGCCAAAACTGGCCGTCTTGGGATCGACACCCACACCGACATAAGACAAGACCGCTTCAGCCAAGACAAAGCTTGAGAACTGCATGACTGTATTGATGAGCACCAAGTGCATGAGGTTAGGCACAATGTGGCGCCACAAAACACGGGGTGTGGAGACGCCAAATGCGCGAGCCGATTGAATGTATTCAAGCTCACGCAATTTGAGTGTTTCGCCGCGGACCAAGCGGCACAAACCTGTGAAAGAGGTGATGCCCAAAATAAGACACAAGAAAAATAGCCTAGCGTCGGCGCGCTCTAGTGCAGTTTCAAAAACACCTTGGTTTTTGTCAATGAACACTTGCAACAAGAGAACAGATGCTGCAATTAACAACACATCAGGAATGGAGGCCAGCAATGTATAAATGTACTGAATAACCTCATCGACCCAGCCCCGTAAGTAACCCGCTGTAACGCCCAGCAACAAAGCCAAAGGCAAAACCACTAAGGTTGTTAAACCACCAATGACCAATGCTGTGCGAACACTTTTTAATGCGAAGACCAAAACAGAGTTGCCTGTACGATCGGTGCCAAACACATGGTAGCCCTGAGACAACACGACCACCCATGTGATACTCAACACCAAAAGTGAAAACGTCAGGGCCATAGAGCGCCATGGCCATTCAGTTTGGCCTGAAATAAAGATACGCCAAGCCGAAGAAAATGACCTGCCACTGGACTGGCTAGCCCAACCCAAGCCCACCAAAAGGGTGGCTGCAATGATGGCCAAACCCAGTGCCAAAGCAGTAAAACTTTTCTGGGTGACATCTGCCGACAAATCATTGACCGGGTCATTGAGGTGTTTGCCGCCATAGCGAAGTCGTGGGTAATCACGAACAGATTTGCCATCGCGATCGAACGTTTCTTTTCTAAAAGCAAGTGCCGCCAAGGGCTCGGAATAGCTGCGCTCTCTGGCATTGGCCAAGGGCTCTAACACTTTGTCTAGTACAGACATGGCCTCAGATGAATATTGAACGGCCTGACCTGACTCAGAGGGCAAGGCTTCTCTAAAGTGAATGGAGTCTGCCAACGCCACCACCAAAAAGAATCCCAACACCATGCTGCTGACCATTGCCACTGGGCGTTTCATGGCCAAGCGCCAATTGGCGCGTAAATTTCGATCGGAACGCACGTGCCAGATGTACCAAAGGACAAACAGCAAAATGGCAAATACAAAAATGTCGGTGAGTAAAAATACTGGTTGCATGATGTACTTACTGCAAACGAATGCGTGGATCAGCCAAGGTGTAGCTGATGTCGGTCAGAATTAAACCAACGATGTACAAAAACGAACCAATGAAAACCATGGCTCGCACAATGGCAAAGTCTTGACCCGAAATGGCCTCAATCAAGTAGCTGCCTAAGCCCGGAATTGCAAAGAAAGATTCTGTAATGAGGCTGCCCATGAACAACAAGGGAATGACCGCAACAGAGGCGCTCAAAATAGGGATGAGCGCGTTGCGAAGCACATGACCCAAAAGCACTCTGGACTCGGACAAGCCTTTGGAACGCGCTGTGCGTACATAGTCTTTGCCAATTTCTTCCATGAACAAGGTTCGGTTGAACCGGATCTCTCCACCCAGCCTGGCCAAGATACCAACCGCAATGGGCAACACCAAAAAGCGCCATGCATCTAGGCCAGGTGCAAAGCCCGAGACCGGCATCAGTTGGAGGATTCGCGAAAACATGAACTGTCCTATGACAATAAAGAACAGCGAGGAAATAGACATGAAGACCACGCAAAGCACCGTGCCCCAAAAGTCCAAATAGGTACCTCGAAAAAACGCCAAGCCAAGCGCAAACACCACCGAAATGCCCAAACCCACCACAAAGGTGGGCAGTGCTAAGGCAATGGATGGACCCGCACGACGGACTATTTCAGAAGCAATGTCGCGCCCGCTGTCGGCACGGCCAAAGTCAAATGCAAACATACGGAGCGAACTGTCCAAAAACAAGGTATTGGTAATTTGCGCCATCCCCTGCTCTGCGTGATTGAAAAACAAGGGTCTGTCGTAACCCCTCTCGGCTTTCCATTTTTCAATGGCGTCGGGTGTAACCCGTTTGCCGCCCAATTGCATGCGCGCCATGTCATCGGGTGTGTTCACTTTAAAAAACAAAACGAAGGTCAAAAGGTTAATGCCCACCAAGATGGCAAAACCGTAAATTAATTTGCGCGTTAGAAATTTAAGCATCACAGACCCCTTTGAGATTGCGCTGAGCCTTGAACTGCCCGCTGTGATTGACGTCTACGCCATGCGTTCCATGCTGGCCAAGCCACCCCCAGCAACATCAAAGGCAGCACCACCAATGGCCACCAAATGGCTTGATTCCATTCTTGAATTTTGCTGGTGCGCAGCTGTGTGTCGATGCGCAAGTAAGGCAAGGAATCACGAATGATGTTAGAAGGTTTACCGTTGGACACCCACTGGTGATAGGCCCCACCAAACTCTTCAGACCAACCATAAAGCATGGGCAACTCGTCTTGCATGATTTCAACCATTTTGCCAATCATGGCGGCACGCTCAGGCGTATCTTCCATGTCTTTCATGCGATCGAACAATTGATCGAACTCCGCATTGGCATAGTTGCTTGCATTCTCTCCATCGAATTTGACCTTGGAATTGGGGCCATAGAGCAAGAACAAAAAGTTTTCTGGATCGGGGTAGTCTGCCAACCATCCCCAGAAAAAGAATTGCGCCGAGCCCTTGCGCATCTTGTCTTGAAAACGGTTGTAGTCCGTATTGCGAATTTCAATTTGAATGTTGAGCTTTGCAAATTGTTTGGCCACCCAATCGAGTCGTGCTTTGTAGCCAGGTCCTACGCCCTGAGTGTCGTAATTCAATGTCAGGGGTTGTCCGGTTTTTGAATCTCTGCCGTTGGGATAGCCAGCCTCTGCCAATAATTTTTTGGCCTCTTCAATGGACTTGCGTTTGAATTTGCCATCAGGCAATTTGTCGTAAACAACGGGGTTGGGTTGCGACAAATTGTTGCCAAACAAACCAGGTACCACCACGCTGTGATTGACCTGAGCGCGATTGTCTTCGAAGATAGACACATACTCTTCAAAGTCAAAAGCAATGGCCAAGGCCTGTCTTAGCTTTTTATTGCGAATGCGGTCTTCTGGTGTTTTGCCTAAACCCACTACAGGGTCAAGCCAGTTAAAGCCAAAGTGCCAAAATCCAACTTGAATGGTGCTGGGCAATTGAATTTTTCGCTCGAGCAATTCTTTGGCGCGGCCCGTGCCGTCTTGAATGGACACTTGATAACCAATGCCAGGCTCTCCGCGCTCAAGTTGTGGAATGTCGTAATAACCTTGAATGAATTTGGTTGCAACGGAGGTTGCTTCTTTTTCAATGACCGTGACCACTTTGTCAACGAAGGGCGTCTTTTGGCCACAGTCCTTCAGCAAGCCCTTTTCTTTGTCGCCTGGTTCGCCTTCACAGGGGTATGGCACGCCACGATAGTTGGGGTTGCGCACCAACTCCATGCGGGCATTGGGAACGTATTCGGTCAGCATGTAAGGGCCAGTGCCTACCGGCCACGTGTCTGCATTGAGGTTGCGACGAGACATGCCATCTTGCGCATAAAAGGCGTCTACCTCCCATGGTATGGGCGCAAAGAAAGTCATGGCCAGCCAATATTTAAACTGGGGGTACTTGCCCACCACACGAATCTTCAAGGTGTGTGCATCAACCACCTCGACACCAGAGAATGCATGCGCCCTAAAGTCAAGCCAAGGC
Organism: Comamonadaceae bacterium; assembly: GCA_947487355.1. GTDB lineage: Bacteria > Pseudomonadota > Gammaproteobacteria > Burkholderiales > Burkholderiaceae_C > Limnohabitans_A. The sequence continues at coordinate 4,394 of CANKXC010000097.1, forward strand.
AAGTGGCCAAAGGGGCCGACCTCTTTGGCTGTTTTGCCCTGCTTCAAGTTTTCGTTGAATGCTTTAATTTGTTTGCCGTAGTCGGCCAGGCCCACAATTTTTTCTGACAAGAACCCAAATGAGGGTGACTTGATGCGAGGCGTGGCCAGGCGCTTGATGGCGTAGGCATAGTCTTCTGCCAACAACTCACGCGTGCCCATGTACTCGAAGTCGTAAGGGCGACGCTTGTCCTCAAGGTCGGATTCTTTCAGGTTCAAATAGCGATGTTGGCCATCGGGTGTTTTGGCAAATGCGGGGTGCGGCTGATACAAAATGCCTGGTTGAATTTTGAGCTCAAATACGCTTTCAGCTATTTGGTCAGCAGGCGTTTCAGGGGGCAACTCTTTGCCTTCTTTGTTAACAAACTTCACGCTTGGCATGGCCGCCAAAGTTCTTGATTCCAATTCGTAAGGCCGTTTGAGGTAGTGGTACTTCAGAGGCGGTTCATACACTGCATAGGTCCAAGGCGTCTCGTTGTTGCTGTACGAAGAAGTTGAATCCAAATGCTTGGGTGACTCTTGGTATGAGCTGAAAAGAACGTTTTCTGCCAAAAGAGCCTTAGGAACGGGTTCATTGGAAACACCATTGCAGCCAAGCAAGGCCGACAAAATTGCAGTGCCCCAAAAAATGCGAATTAGCCGTGTATCGAAGTTCAATGTTCAGCCCTTTAAAACATGTGCAGATTGTGCCCACTTTTGACAGTTAACTCATGTCAAAATATGGCTAATTTCAACTCAATCTTACAACCCATGAGCTTTCTTGCCGGCAAAAAAATTCTTATTACAGGCGTCCTGTCAAATCGGTCTATTGCTTATGGCATTGCCAAGGCATGTCACGCACAAGGCGCCGAGCTGGCATTTAGTTATGTGGGCGAAAGATTCAAAGACAGAATTACGGAGTTTGCAGCCGATTTCAACTCCAAATTGATCTTTGATTGCGATGTGGGCGATGACGCCCAAATTGAAAAACTATTTACCGACCTTTCTGCTCACTGGCCCCAATTTGATGGCTTTGTGCACAGCATTGGCTATGCACCCCGCGAAGCCATTGCCGGCGACTTCATTGAAGGCCTCAGCCGCGAAGGCTTCAAAATTGCGCACGACATCAGTGCCTACAGTTTTCCCGCTATGGCCAAAGCGGCCTTGCCCTACTTGCGTGAAGATTCAGCACTGCTAACCCTCACATATTTGGGCGCCCTCAAAGTGGTACCCAACTACAACACCATGGGCCTTGCAAAAGCATCCCTCGAAGCCTCGGTTCGTTACTTGGCCGACTCTTTGGGCCCTAAAAAAATCCGTGTCAATGGCATCAGCGCTGGCCCCATCAAAACATTGGCCGCCAGTGGCATCAAGGACTTTGGCAAGATTTTGAGTGCTGTTGCAGCAACATCGCCCATTAGACGCAATGTCACGATCGAAGACGTGGGCAACACCGCCGCGTTTTTACTCAGCTCACTTTCGGCTGGAATCTCAGCCGAAATCATCTACGTGGATGGTGGTTTCAGCCACGTCGTGGGTGGCATCGGCTAATTTACAAGATACGCTGGCGCTCTGAGTATAAAAAAAGGGCTGAGTTCCAATTGGAACTCAGCCCTTCTTAGCTTTTATTCAATCTAATTCAGATTAAAAAGAGCCTCTCAAGCCAACATAGAATTTGCGACCGATAGGGTCATAAACACTGGCAGCAGTTTCAGCACCGGTTGTATTGCCTGGCAAGCCAGTAATGATAGGGGGTGCTTTTGTGTCAAGCGCATTGTCCACACCGAAGTACAACTGACCCTTCTTGGACAAAGCGTAAGTCACTTGCAGGTTCATGTATGTCTTGGCAGGCACTGTGATGGCACCCGCTTTGAGATAGTTGCCGGAACCAGCTGGATCATCAAACTGCGTTACAAATTGGTCATCCAAAGCAGACTTGCCAATGTATGTGGTTGTGGTGCGAATGCCCCATTTATCGTAG
>CANKXC010000098.1 GCA_947487355.1 Comamonadaceae bacterium
GCCTCTTTGACACCTATGCGGCCACTGGTGACGGGCCGCTCAGCCGTCCGCTTGACATGCTTGTCAAAGTCTCTGTCGGCCACGTCGTTCAAACAACAGCCGGCGCTTCTCATGAGAATGGTGCCAAGCGTAAACACAACGATCAAATGCCAGCCCGGAAATCCATCGGCTGCCACCCACAAGGCCGACAAGGTGGGCCACAACAACAGCAACCAACCTGCAGGGCGGTTCCAGCGAATCAGGTCCAAATACAAACTGATTTTTTCACGCATGCAAAAAAGTTTTTGTCAAAACGGGATGTGAACTATCGGGCTTAAGAGAGCCTTGTGACACCAGGCAACTCGCAGGCATAGATGGCATTTCTTAAAGCGGCAATGGCTTCGTAGCGGGTAAAGCTTTTGCGCCAAACCAAGACCACTCGGCGCGTAGGCGGCAAACCGCCGGCTTCATCGACAATCGGCAAATAACTGATGTCTGGGTCTTCGTGTTTTTTGCGCTTGGCTGTTTCTGCTAAAGCTTCTGCAGGCACCGACAAGCGCGGCACCAAGGTCACGCCCATGCCTGCAGCCACCATGTGCTTGATGGTTTCCAATGAGGAGCCCTCAAAGCTTTTGCGAATGCCTTCGGCGTTGCTAGAGAATCTTGCAAACTCAGGACACACTTCCAATACATGGTCACGGAAACAATGGCCATTGCCCAACAACAACATGGTTTCGTTTTTGAGTTGCTCGGCCGTGATGGTTTTTTTCTTAGCCAACAAGTGCTTCACGGGCAAAGCCGCCATGAATGGCTCGTCGTACAAAGCAGCAGTGGCCAAACCTGTATCGGGAAATGGCTCGGCCAAGATGGCGCAATCAATTTCACCATTGCGCAACATTTCCATGAGTTTGACTGTGAAGTTTTCTTGCAGCATCAAAGGCATTTGAGGCGTCTTCTTCATGATTTGACGCATCAAGTCGGGCAACAAATACGGGCCAATGGTGTAGATCACGCCCAAACGCAGGGTGCCAGCGAGTGGGTCTTTGCCGCGCTTGGCAATTTCTTTGATTTCTGCAGCCTGCTCCAACACAAGCTGGGCATGGCGAATGATTTCTTCGCCCAGGGGTGTGACGCTGACATCGTTGGCACTGCGCTCGAACAATTTCACGTCCAGCTCTTCTTCGAGCTTTTTGATGGCCACTGACAAAGTGGGTTGCGACACAAAGCAAGCCTCGGCCGCTTTGCCGAAGTGCCTTTCGCGAGCTACCGCCACAATGTATTTCAACTCAGTCAGGGTCATGCCAATGTCTCAAGCTTTCAAAAACTCTGATTTTCCACCCAACCAGCGAGCAATCTGTCGCTCGGCCATGTCGGGAAATTGATCGATCAGCACAGGGGCTGTTTGCCTTGCCCACTCTAACAAATGTTCGTCAGTGGCCAAGTCTGCAAATCGCAACAGTGCGGCACCCGATTGTCGCGCACCCAAGAACTCGCCGGGCCCCCTGATTTCCAAATCCCGTCTGGCAATCTCAAAACCGTCGTTGGTATCGACCATGGCGCGCAAGCGTTCACGGGCGGTTTCGCTTAAACGACCGCCTTCTGGTGTGCCGTAAAGCAACACGCACGCCGAGGCTGCCGCACCGCGACCCACCCGGCCTCGCAATTGATGCAACTGGCTTAAACCAAAACGCTCGGCATGCTCAATGACCATCAAGGACGCGTTGGGCACGTCCACGCCCACTTCAATGACAGTGGTACTGACCAAAACACCCATGCTGCCTTGCGTAAATTGGGCCATGACCTCGCGCTTTTCTTGGACCGACATGCGGGAGTGCAACAAGCCCACCGTCACCCCCGGTAGCACAGCCGACAACTCTTCGTGCGTGGCGGTGGCGTTGGTCAGGTCTAAGGCTTCACTTTCTTCAATGAGCGGGCAAACCCAATAAACCTGCCGCCCTTCAGCCAACTGCGCGCCGATGCGCCCAATCACTTGGTCTCTGCGGCTGTCTGAAATGACTTTGGTCACCACCGGCGTGCGGCCTGGTGGCAGTTCGTCAATGACCGACACTTCCAAGTCGGCGTAATAACTCATGGCCAGGGTTCTGGGAATGGGCGTGGCCGTCATCATGAGCAAATGCGGCTCCATGCCTGTGTCTTGCATCTTGTCTCTGAGCGCCAAACGTTGCGCCACGCCAAACCTGTGCTGCTCATCGATGATGGCAAAACCCAAATTTTTAAACTTCACTTGCTCTTGAATCACAGCATGCGTGCCCACCACCAAAGCAGCTTCACCCGACTCAATGAGTGCCAACATTTCGGTACGTTCTTTTTTCTTTTGACTGCCCGTTAACCAAGCCACACGAACGCCTAAAGGTGACAACCATCCCACCAATTTGGCAAAGTGCTGTTGGGCCAAAATTTCGGTCGGCGCCATGAGCGCACATTGCCAGCCACCATCGATGGCCAACATGGCCGCCAGCGCAGCCACCACGGTTTTACCTGCGCCCACATCGCCCTGAAGCAAGCGATGCATCGGCACCGGACGCGCCAAGTCTTGGGCAATTTCGAGGCCCACCCTTTGCTGGGCCGCGGTCAATTGAAACGGCAACACTTCGCGCAATTTGTCGTACCAGCCCTGGTCCTTTTTTTGAAGCGAGGGGGCACGCAAGGTGTCTCTCTCCATTTTGGCCATGCGCTGCGAGAGTTGTTGCGCCAGCAACTCCTCGGCCTTGAGCCTTTGCCAAGCAGGGTGCGACCGATCTTCCAATGCAGCAATGGAAACATCGGGTGTTGGGTGATGCAAGAAAGTCAGCGCTTGCCGCAAACTAACAGCCTGTGAGGCCTTAGGTGCTTTGGGCCATGGCAGGGTGCTTGGCAAGGACTCACTCAAATCGGCTCTTGAAAGTGCGCCTGCAATAGCGCGTCGCAAATAAGCCTGCGGCAAACCTGCTGAAGTGGGATAGACCGGGGTCAATTCGGTTGGCAATTGGCCAGTGGCTGCCTTGAATGACGGATGCATCATGGTCAAGCCCAAGAATCCACCCCGAATTTCGCCACGTGCTCGAATGACTTGCCCCACCGCCAAAGCTTTTTGTTGCGCTGGATAGAAGTTGAAAAATCGTAAAACGCAGGTGTCTGTGCCGTCATCAACCGTGACCAACAATTGACGTCTTGGGCGCATTTGAATTTCGGAAGCGATCACTTTGGCTTCAATTTGGACGGCATCGCCTTCACGCGCTTGACTCAGTTTGACGATCTGAGTTTCATCTTCGTAGCGCAAGGGAATGTGCAAAGCCAAGTCGATGTCACGCACCAAGCCCATTTTGCGCATGGCTTTTTGGGGCGCCGACAAGGGTTTTGCGGCTGGCGATGACGAGGTGCTGGACATCCCGCCATTGTGCCGTGCTTGGCACAAGCCGCGCCATCGATCAGGAATTTGTCAGGGCAAACTTTCGGACGCTTTGGCCCGAACAAATGCAGTCACCACATCCCGAATGGTTTTGCGCTCTTCTTGTGACAGCGACAAATAACGATCGACCATCTCTCGATCGGACAGGCCCATTTCGACGGGACCCGCATTCATTTCGAACACGTAGGTTTTGCCAGGTGCACGGCCAAACCGCAGTTCATCGGGGCTGACTTGCAACCAATCGGCCAAAACGCGCAGCTTGTCCTGGGTGGGCATGACCTTGCCCAAAAGCCAATTGCGGGCGGTGTGCGGGGTAATGCTGCGGCCGTGGTACCTCAGATTGAAGGCGTTGGCTACCAAGGTGGGTGATGCGCGCACACCGGCACTCTCTAAAGCGGCACGCAATCTGTCTGCGAATTGTTGAGACTCAGTTACTTTGGGCATGCCCATACAGTACTGTCTAGGGTTGACGAGGATGTGAGTTGTGATAGTAACTTTCTTAAAAACTTCTTACATAATGGGTTGCTTTACAAAAATTAGATACAACTGATTTGTAAAGGTTTGCGCTAGCGCATGGGACAATCAAATTTTTCAACTTGGAACGGGTCTAGTTCGGCCCTCAAGATCATGACCCACTCACCATCGATCGACGCACCCATTGCGTCAACAAGGTCCGCAAAAATCTTCAGTCTCAGCGACTTTGATTTTCAATTACCCCCAGAACTCATCGCCCAACACCCCTCAGCAGAGCGGAGCAGTTCACGCCTATTAGATGGTGGCCAAGCCCAAGCCGTCGATCGCATTTTCAAATCCTTGCCCAGCTTGATGCAGCCGGGCGACCTCTTGATTTTCAATGACACGCAAGTGGTCAAAGCGCGTATCTTTGGCGAGAAATCGACAGGCGGCAAAGTTGAACTTTTGATTGAACGGGTGCTGTCTGACAACCGAGTGGTGGCCCACATGAAAGTCAGCAAAAAGCCACCCGTTGGCGCGGTCTTGCACATGGGCACGGATGTCTCTTCCAGTGTATCAGCTGCGTCATCTAGTTCAACCGGATTTGAAGCCAAGTTGCTGGGCCGTTGGCCCAACGAAAACGGCGCATTGTTTTGCTTTGAACTTAGCGGCGAGCCGCATGCCTTGATGGCGCAATATGGTCATATGCCTTTGCCGCCCTACATTGAGCGCCAATACGACGGCAGTGCCAGCCCCGCAGAAATTGCTGAAGACGAAGCACGTTATCAAACTGTGTTTGCAAAAAGCCCAGGTGCCGTGGCGGCACCTACGGCTGCCCTGCATTTTGACGACAGCGTTTTGGCACAGTTGGCCGCCATAGGGGTTGCCACCGCCAATGTCACCTTGCATGTTGGTGCGGGTACTTTCCAGCCAGTTAAAACAGAAAACATTGCCGAGCACACCATGCACTCGGAGTGGTATGACATTCCTGTGTCGACACAAGAAGCGCTGCATGCGTGCCGCCAACGTGGCGGCAAAGTGTGGGCCGTCGGCACCACCTCTGTCCGAACTTTGGAGTCGTGGGCTCAAACAGGTCAAGCGCAAGGCGATACAGAAATTTTTATCACGCCCGGTTTTGAATTCAAGTGGGTCGATCGCCTGATTACCAACTTTCATTTGCCCAAAAGCACCTTGATGATGCTGGTCAGCGCGTTTGCAGGCTATGAAAATGTGATGACCTTGTATGACCACGCCATTGAACAAAAGTACCGCTTCTTCAGTTATGGCGATGCCATGCTTTTACATAGAATGAACCATGCTTCAATTTGAACTTCTTAAAACAGATGCGCACAGCCATGCACGCAGGGGCCAACTTACCCTGAACCACGGCGTGATTCAAACGCCGATTTTTATGCCGGTGGGCACGTATGGCACCGTCAAGGGTGTGATGCCGCGCAGCCTTGAAGAAATGGGTGCGCAAATTATTTTGGGCAACACCTTTCACTTGTGGATGCGCCCTGGCCTAGACATCGTGAAAAGTTTTGGCGGCCTGCACGGTTTCGAAAAATGGCAAAAACCCATCTTGACCGACTCGGGTGGTTTTCAAGTTTGGTCGCTGGGCGAAATGCGCAAAATTACCGAGGCGGGTGTGCATTTTTCTTCACCCGTCAATGGCGATAAATTGTTCATGTCGCCCGAAGTCAGCATGCAAATTCAAACCATTTTGAACTCTGACATTGTGATGCAACTTGACGAATGCACCCCTTATGAAACCAAGGGCCATTTGACCACCGAGGCCGAAGCACGCAAGTCCATGGAAATGAGTTTGCGCTGGGCTGTTAGAAGTCGAAATGAATTCACACGACTCGAAAATCCAAACGCTTTGTTTGGCATTGTGCAAGGCGGCATGTTCGAGAATTTGCGCCAAGAATCGTTAGAGCAATTGGTGGCCATGGACTTTCCTGGCTACGCTGTAGGCGGCGTGAGTGTGGGCGAACCCAAAGAGCAAATGTTGCAAATCATGGCGCACACGCCACACCGTTTGCCAGTCCACAAGCCACGCTATTTGATGGGCGTCGGCACCCCCGAAGACCTGGTGGAAGGTGTTGCGCAAGGGGTCGACATGTTCGACTGCGTCATGCCCACACGCAATGCACGCAACGGTACCGTATTCACACGCTATGGCGATTTAAAGTTGCGCAACGCACGCCACAAAACAGACCATCAACCGCTAGACACCACCTGTACTTGCCATGCATGCGCAGGTACTTCTGGCGTGTCTTGGGACGATGGTGGCCGCGAAGGCTTTAGCCGCGCTTATTTACATCACCTCGACCGATGCGGTGAAATGCTGGGCCCCATGCTGACCACCATTCACAACTTGCATTACTACCTGAACCTCATGGCTGAAGTCAGAACAGCATTAGAGAACGACAACTTCTCGGGCTTTCAAAGCAAGTTCAAACAAGAACGCGCCCGAGGCGTTTAAGCCATTGAAATAGTTTGAAGCGTGCTGGGCCTTCAAGT
>CANKXC010000099.1 GCA_947487355.1 Comamonadaceae bacterium
CGCAAGCATTTGCCCCTGCGTTTGCGACTTTGGATCGACTTTTTAAAGCATCACTACAGCTTGCCCGCAACTTGGCAAAGCGCCCCGTAAAATCGGGGGATGCTCCAAGCCAAACAAGATTTACTCTCGGCCCTCGCCGCCGAACTCGAACGCCTGCACGCTGGTGCTGGTGCCAAAGCCACTTTTGAGTCGCCCAAGGTGGCCGCTCATGGCGATTTGGCCTGTACGGCCGCCATGCACTTGGCCAAACCATTGGGACAAAACCCAAGGCAAGTGGGCGAAGCCCTGCGCACCGCGCTCATGGCCACGCCCGCATTCAGCCAATGGGTTGAAAGCATCGATATTGCTGGTCCAGGTTTTTTAAACCTGAAGCTCAAGCCCAGCGCCAAACAAGCCGTGGTCAAAGAAGTGTTGCATGCCGCATCTTGCTTTGGCAAACAAGCCGCACGCCATGAAAAAGTCTTGGTGGAATTTGTGTCCGCCAACCCCACAGGCCCCCTGCACGTTGGCCACGGCCGACAAGCTGCCTTGGGCGATGCCATTTGCAATTTGTTTGCCACTCAAGGCTGGTCTGTTTACCGCGAGTTCTATTACAACGACGCTGGTGTGCAAATTAACACCTTGGCCACATCGACGCAATTGCGTGCACAAGGTTTCAAGCCTGGCGATGCCGAATGGCCCAGTGGTGAAAATGCTGCGGCTTACAACGGCGACTACATTGAAGACATTGCCCAAGATTTCTTGGCCAAGAAAACAGTCAAGTCTGACGATCGCGAATTTACGGGCAGTGGCGATCTGAGCGATTTGAATGGCATGCGCGAATTTGCGGTGGCCTATTTGCGCCACGAGCAAGACCTCGACTTGAAAGCCTTCGAGGTTAAGTTTGACAACTACTACCTCGAGTCCAGCCTTTACACCAGCGGCCGCGTCGACAGTGCAGTCAAGAAGTTACAAGAAGCTGGCAAGACCTACGAACAAGATGGCGCACTGTGGCTCAAGTCCACCGACTATGGTGATGACAAAGACCGCGTCATGCGCAAAGGCGATGGCACCTACACCTACTTTGTTCCCGATGTGGCCTACCACATCACCAAATGGGAGCGTGGTTTTACCAAGGTGATCAACATTCAAGGCACCGATCACCACGGCACCATTGCACGCGTGCGTGCCGGCTTGCAAGCGGCAGGTGTGGGCATTCCACAAGGCTACCCCGACTATGTGTTGCACACCATGGTGCGCGTCATGCGCGGTGGTGAGGAAGTCAAAATTTCCAAACGCGCAGGCAGCTACGTGACCTTGCGTGACCTCATTGAGTGGACCAGCAAAGACGCTGTGCGCTTCTTCTTGCTAAGCCGCAAGCCCGACACTGAATACATGTTTGACATTGATTTGGCCTTGGCCCAAAACAACGATAACCCGGTGTACTACGTGCAATATGCACATGCGCGTATCCACTCTATTTTGCGCACATGGGGTGGCGATGTGGCCAGCTTGGGCAAAGCCGATTTATCAAGCTTGGAAAATCCCAAAGCACAAGCCCTGATGCTGCTGTTGGCCAAGTACCCCGACATGCTGACCGCCGCTGCACAAGACTTTGCGCCGCACGATGTCACGTTCTACTTGCGAGATTTGGCCGCCAGCTATCACAGCTACTACGATGCTGAACGCATTTTGGTCGATGACGACAATCAAAAACTAGCGCGCTTGGCACTGGTGGCTGCTTGTGCACAAGTATTGCAAAATGGCTTGAAAATTTTGGGTGTATCCGCACCTGAACAGATGTAATTTAAACCGTTCCATAAGAATAGACACCATGCCTCACTCTTCCATTCAAAGCCAACGCGGCGGCACCTTGCTGGGATTTATTCTGGGCCTGGTCATTGGCCTGACCGTGGCACTGGGTGTGGCCATGTATGTCACCAAAGTTCCCATGCCCTTCAGCAACAAAAATCTCAGCCGTTCGGCAGAGCAAGATGCAGTTGAAGCGCAAAAGAACAAAGATTGGAACCCCAACAGCGCCATTCAGGCCAAGCCTGCCAGCCCACCCGAAGGTGCTGCCGATGGCGCGCCTGCCAATGCGGCAACCCCCTTACCCAATGACCCACCTATGCCTACGGCGCCAGCTGTAGCCGCCGATCCTTTGGCCGATGCGGCTAAAAACAAACCCTTGGCAGGCACACCCCCAACTGCTGCAACACCGCAATCAGCCGCGCCACAACCTGTTGCCCCGCAAACCACCGCGCCCAAAGCCAGCAACACCGCCGACCCTTTCACTTACTTTGTACAAGCCGGTGCCTTCAAGTCTGCAGCCGATGCCGATGCCCAGAAAGCCAAGTTGTCCATGATGGGTATTGAATCCAAGGTCAGCGAACGCGAGCAAGCTGGCCGTATCATTTACCGTGTCAGAAGTGGGCCATTTGATGACAAAGAACAAGCCGAAAAAATCAAATCCCGCTTAGATTCCAATGGCATGGACGCGGCATTGGTTCGCGTTCAAAAATAAATATCTCATTTCAGGAGCGCTCCCATGAAACGTCGTGATTTTTCTCTCGCCACATTAGGCGCTTTGGGTCTTAGCACGCCTGCCTTTGCGCAAGGCCCTGCCAAGTTTGTGGCCGGCAAAGATTTCATCAAATTGGACCGCGTGCTGCCAAGCGAAACTGAGGCTGGCAAAATTGAATTGATTGAATTCTTTTGGTACAGCTGCTCCCATTGCAATGCCTTCGAACCAGCCTTTGCGCAGTGGGTCAAAAACGCACCCAAAGATGTGGTGGTGCGCCGCATTCCTGTGGCCTTTCGCGACGATTTTGCACCTCAGCAACGTTTGTATTTCACCCTCGAAGCCATGGGCTTGCTTGAAAAAATTCATGGCAAAGTTTTCCAAGCCATTCATGTTGAGCGGCTCGCTTTGAACACCGATACCAGCATTCAAAATTGGATTGAAAAACAGGGCGTTGACAAAGCCAAGTTTGCGGACACCTCCAAATCTTTTGGCGTGGCCAGCAAACTCAAACGCGCCGTTCAGTTGCAAAACGATTTCAAAATTGAAGGTGTGCCCTCTCTGGGTGTGGCCGGCCGTTTCTACATCGATGGCTCATTGGCGGGCAATATGGACCGGGCCTTGCAAGTTGCCGATTCTTTATTGGCCCAAGTTCGTCAAGGCCGCGCCTGATCTTTTTCAAGGTGTTGCACATCAGCCCGCTTCGGCGGGCTTTATTTTGTGATTTTTCTTTTAAACAGATGTGTTTTTCCTCTGAGCGCCTACAATCAAGCAAGATTCGCGCCCTTATGAAAATCAAGTTCATCACATTGTCATTCGCTTTGCCATTTGCATTGTTCACCGCCCTGACGGTGTTCAGCGCTTCTGCGGAAAAAGCCGATCGCGACAAACCTATGAACATTGAGGCGGATGCCTTAAAACACGACGATCAAAAACAACTGACCACCTTCAGTGGCAAGGTCCTCATGACCAAAGGCAGTTTGGTACTCAAAGCGGCGCGCATGGAAGTCAAGCAAGACAGCAAAGGCCATCAAATTGCAAAGCTCTCTGCAGAGCCTGGCGAAAGAATTTTCTTCCGGCAAAAACGTGAAGGTCTAGACGAATATTCCGAAGGCGAAGCAGAAACTGCCGTCTACAACAGCCAAGAAGACACCCTCACCCTCACCACGCGCGCCGAATTGCGCTTGTTGCGCGGCACTGTGGTGGCCGATCGCATTCAAGGTCAGCAAATTTTGCTAAACAACACCACCGAAGTTTTCATGGTCGATGGCAAAGCCAATGCCGCAACAGGCGCCAGCGGCAGCCAACGCGTCAGGGCCACGCTCACACCGCGTGCCAAAACCAATGAGACAGCCCCCGCCGCCACTGGCACCCCTCTCAAACCCAGCCAGCGCATTGGCAACGACAAACCATGAGCCAAGCACACGACGTCAGCAGTTTAGAAGCGCGTCATTTGCAAAAGTCTTATGGCAGTCGGCAGGTTGTCTTTGATGTTTCAGTGAAAGTTGAAAAGGGCGAAGTGGTCGGTTTGTTGGGCCCCAACGGCGCTGGCAAAACAACCTCGTTTTACATGATTGTGGGTTTGGTTCGCACCGATGGCGGCCAAATTTTGATCGATGGTGAAGACGTTACGCGCATGCCTATTCACCGACGCTCGCGCATGGGTCTTTCCTACTTGCCGCAAGAGGCTTCTATTTTTAGAAAACTCACGGTGGCTGAAAACGTTCGTGCGGTACTCGAGTTGCAAATCGACGCAAACGGCAAGTCGCTCAGCGAAAACGCCATCAAAGAAAAACTGCAAGCGCTGCTCAAAGATTTGCGCGTCGATCACCTGCACGATTCACCTTCCTTGGCTTTGTCGGGTGGCGAGCGGCGCCGTGTAGAAATTGCACGTGCACTGGCCACGGGTCCGCGTTTTATTTTGTTAGACGAACCCTTTGCAGGTATCGACCCCATTGCGGTCATTGAAATTCAACGCATCATTGCATTCCTCAAAGAGCGTGGCATTGGCGTGCTCATCACCGATCACAATGTGCGCGAAACACTGGGCATTTGTGATCATGCCTACATCATCAGTGAAGGCCGCGTGTTGGCCCAAGGTACGCCCAAAGAAATTGTCGACAACCCCGATGTACGCCGTGTCTACTTGGGCGAACATTTCCGAATGTGATGGCTGAATCACCATGAAGCAAAGCCTTTCACTTCGGATGTCCCAGCACTTGGCGCTAACGCCACAGTTGCAACAATCCATCAGGCTGCTTCAACTCTCCACCTTAGAACTGAGCCAAGAAGTTGAGCAAATGCTCGACGAAAACCCCTTCCTTGAGCGCAGCACCGACGAAGCCCCGCAAGAAGACTTTGGCTTGCCCGAGGCCGATGCGCGCGTCAGTTTGGGCGATCGCGTTTCAGAGGCCGCCAGCGATGCAGGCTCAGACTCGCGTGATGCGGCCAGCGAGTCCACCGCTTCGGTTTCTAACGACGAGGCTGTAACCGATGTGGCCGACAGTTGGGATGGCGATGGCAGCGTCGAAATTGCCCCAGACGACAGCGAATGGGGCACCGATGCGGCTGCGCGCAAGAACAACACCAACAACGATTCTGAAGGTGCAGATGCCATCGAGCTGGCTCGCGGCTTGGGCTCACTCACAGAATATTTGCACCGCCAAGCGCTGTCGATGCGCTTGTCCGAAATTGACCGCGCTGCACTGCGCTTCCTCATTGAGTCATTGAACGACGATGGCTATTTGGAAGACAGTCTAGAGTCTTTGGCGCAAGGCTTGGCCGGCACCGATGACATCGAACAGCTTGAAGAACTGGTCCACCGTTTTACGATGGCCTTGAGTTTGCTCCAATCCCTCGAACCCGTGGGCATTGGCGCCCGCGACTTGGGCGAGTGCTTGCGCATTCAACTCAAAGCCATTTTGAAAGATGAACCCGACAACGAAGTTGCTGCTGTTGGCTTCAAAATTTGTGGCCTGCCATTGGAGTTGTTGGCCAAGCGAGACTTTAAACGTCTGGCCGTTCAATGCAGTGAAGACGAAGCCGTTGTCAAACAAGCCCTGGCTTTCATCACTCGCTTAGAGCCCAAGCCAGGGCGTCCTTTTGCCAACGCAGAGCAGCATGTCATCGTGCCTGATGTGCTGGTCATTGGTACGCGCAAAGGCGGCGAACCTCACTTCAGAGTTCAACTCAATCCCGATGTCATGCCCAAGCTTCGCGTGCACGACATTTACGCCAATGCCTTGCGAGGTGGCAAAGGTGAGGCGCACTTGGGCTTGCAACAACGCTTGCAAGAAGCGCGCTGGTTCATCAAGAACATTCAACAGCGCTTTGACACCATCTTGCGAGTGTCTACCGCTATTGTGGAGCGCCAGCGCAACTTCTTTATTCATGGTGAGCTGGCCATGAGGCCTTTGGTGCTGCGTGAAATTGCTGACGAGCTGGGTCTGCACGAGTCCACCATCAGCCGCGTCACCACCGCCAAGTACATGACCACGCCCATGGGCACTTTTGAGCTGAAGTTTTTCTTTGGCTCTGGCCTGGGCACCGACAGCGGCAGTGCTGCGTCCAGTACCGCCGTGCGCGCACTCATCAAACAATTGGTGGCTGCCGAAAGTCCCAACAAACCCCTTTCAGACAACCAACTGTCTGAAATGCTCAAAGAACAAGGCATCGATTGCGCTCGCCGCACCGTTGCCAAATACCGCGAGGCGCTCAAAATTGCGCCCGCCAACTTGCGTAAAACTCTGTGAACTCGCTTCAACTTTTCATGCCTTGCGCCGCCGGCGTTGAAGGCTTGCTGGCCGATGAGGTGCATCACCTCACAGGCCTCACGGGCAA
>CANKXC010000100.1 GCA_947487355.1 Comamonadaceae bacterium
ATCAAGCCGTAGCCCATCGGTCCCAAAATACTGGCCAGGCGAATGGCAAAAGACCACAAGCCAAAGAATTCAGCCAAACGATGGGAAGGGATTAGCAAGCCCGCCATGGCCCTGCCCGTTGATTGACTGGAGCCCATACAAACCCCAGCCAGTGCAGCCGCCCACCAAAACATTTCTTTGCTGGTGCTCAATGCTGCTACGACACAGGTCAATGCCCAACCCCAAAGGGTGAGAGACAGGGCTAATTTGTGGCCCATTTTGTCTTGGGCATATCCCAAAACCAAAGAGCCTACCAGCGCTGCAATGTTGAGCACAAAAATCAACACCATGGTCTCTTGTGGCTGAAAGCCGATCACCTGCTCTGCGTAAATGGCCGCCAAGGTAATGGCCACCGCCACCCCACCTTGGTAAGCCACGGCACAAGCCATCAGTTGCATAAAGTCTTTGTACGCTTTGGCTTCTTTGAAAGTCATGAGCAGTTGGCGCCAATAACCATTGTGAGTCTGACGCGTTAACTGGGGTTTGGCATGTTCTTTCATGAGCACGAATGTGACGCCAGCAGACAGCGCATAAATGCCAGCAGTCATTAGCATGGTGATTGGCACAAACTGCCCCGCTGTTTGGCCTTGACCTTGCGCCCACAATACATAAGCCAAACAGATACCCAAGGTCAGCATACCGCCCAAATAACCCCAAGCCCATCCCCACGCGCTAATGCGGCCCATGGCTTCTGGCTTGGCCAGTTCAGGGAGAAAGGATGCTGTGAGTGATTCGCCATACGAATAAAAAGTATTGGAGATGACGATCAACAACACCGCCAAAGCAACCTGGCCTGGCCCTACCCAAGCCAGCGCAGCGGTGCTGACAACACAAGCCACCGTTACGGCCATGAGGAGTTTTTTCTTGGCGGCATGACGGTCGGCCCACTCGCCCATGGCAGGTATTGTCAGCATGACAATGGCATAGGAAAGGCTTAATGCGCTGGTCCATGCCAAGGTGGCCCACTCAGCCTTATTGGCCACGCCACCTACAAAATAGGCTGCAAAAACAGCCGTGATAACAACGGTGGTGTAGCCCGAGTTGGCAAAGTCGTACATGGCCCAGCCAAATACTTCCTTGCGTTTAACACCTGGATTGAGCATGCTCATGATGCTAAATCTTTGGATGCCGATTTAGTGCAAATGCCGTGGGCGGCGACCACCACCATGACCGCCTTGGGGGCCACCACTGCCGCCGCCGCGGGGCGGTTTGCCAAGCTCTAAAGAACTGACCAGATTGTCGAACCTTTGAGAGAAGAGCTTGTCAATTTCATGGACAACACCACTGAGTTCAGCACCATCAAAGTGCCGCTCCATGAGTCCCACAACATCTTGAACCAATAAATCGCGTTGGGCTTGCATGATGGCTGCAGGATCAGGACCTACAAACAAAATAACGAAGTCGTCGCGGGACTCAGTACCTCGTGACTCTTCATCGTCGTCGAATTCGGTATCGTAAAAAGTAATTTCTAACTGAGCACCTGCCGCAGAAATATCGTTGATGTTCATGCAAAGGTCGTCAAGAACTTGCCTGAAATCTTCGTTGCCTCTGACTGTCCAGCACATTTGCAATTTGTGATCGGCGGCTTCAAAGCGAATGCCTGATTCTTCTTCGTAGAGACTTTGAGCGCCCTCGGTTAGAGACTTGGCGCCAGCATATTTCCAAAGAGGTTTAACGGCTTCTTGAAGAGCCTTGAAGTCAACGTCTTCTCGTAACGGGACTTCACCATGAACATGAATTTCAAAGGGGGTGTTGAAGGATGTCATGTCAATCTACTTAAGGTCATTGGTGCCCCGGGCCGGAATCGAACCGGCACGCCCGCTATTAACGAAGCGGCGGATTTTAAGTCCGATGTGTCTACCAATTTCACCACCGGGGCTAAAGCTCTATTGTGCCTTCAAGTTGAGCTTTTTTGACATTAAAAAGCCCTCTAAAGAGGGCTTTTGTTGAGCTCAGGCAATGCGCCTAGACTCAAATTAAAGCAGTTATTAACCGCCTTTTTTGGCGCGCTTGCCTGGATTCTTTTTACTGCGCGTAGCAACACCGCGCTCTAAGCTAACGCGCTGGCCGCGGCCGCTGGTGGGCAATGTGACGCCAGGCAGTGGTGTCAAAGGAGGTGTAAATTTACGGTCTGCTTCGGTAACGATCTTATTGCCCATCAATGGCTCCAGAAAAAAAAGTTCAAGGGGATATTAAGCCACAGATTTGACCCTGCTTATTTATAAAGCACTTCAGGAAGCCAAAGTCCGATGGCTGGGAAGTTGTAAAGCAGAATAATTGCAAACACTTGGATGGCCATGAATGGCAACATACCTGCAAAAATCTGATTCAAAGTCACATGAGGTGGGCTGACACCCTTCAGGTAAAAGGCAGCCATGGCTACAGGTGGGCTCAAAAATGCAGTTTGCAAGTTCAGCGCAACCAACAGCCCAAAGAACAGAGGGTCAATACCAAAGTGCGGCAACAATGGAACAAAAATTGGCATGAAAATCACAATGATTTCAGTCCACTCCAATGGCCAACCCAGCAGGAAAATAACCACTTGAGCCAAGATCATGAACTGAACTGGTGTAAGGTCCATCGACAACACCCAAGTATTGATCAACTCTTGGCCGCCCAAAAGAGCAAAAGCTGCAGAAAAAATACTTGACCCCACAAACAACCAGCACACCATGGCACTGGTTTTGGCAGTCAAATAGACAGACTCCTTCATGACTGTGAAATTCAAGCGTCTATAGGCGGCGGCCAAAAGCAGGCCCCCCAAAGAACCAATGGCGGCGGCTTCGGTCGGTGTCGCCAAGCCGAAAACAATGGTGCCTAGAACAGCCAAAATCATGATGGCCAATGGGAAAAATGACCCCAGCAACATCTTGAAAATTTCTAAGCGCACAAAACTAAAGTAGGCATAGAAAATAAAGAGTAACACGCCCACAATGCCCATGGAGATCCAAAAACCTTGGGGTGCATCTCGTCTTTCTTGAACCTCTGGTTCTGCTACAACCGATTTCGCAGCATCGGTAACGGCAACTGCATTGCTAGCTTCCGAGCTGACTTCCTTGGCAACAATCGCTGTTGGTGGCTCTGAAACCGAACCACCAAGGGTCTGAGGGGCTTCATCCGTTGAAGTAGGCGCCTTCAGTTCACCCATAGCTTCGGGTTCTTGCAAGCCAGAAATGTTGGATTCAGCCTCGGTTGATTCACTTGACTCAATGCCGCCACCCATGGCGACAACACCTTCATTGGCCTCAACAACCAATGGTGCCGTTAACTTGAAGTAAACCAAGCTCGATAACAAGACAACTGTGATCAAGGGCAACAAAGTGATGCCCAATTGCTTGAAAATTTCTTGGGTGCTGACATTTGCGTTGCGCTTACCCTTAAGTGCAGAAATCAGGCCGACAAGCGCTTTGTCACTGATTGATTCAGCAATATGTTGATTAACGGGGGGCAAAGGAACTAAACGCTCTTCTGCTGACATAGGAGGTGCAAGGTGAGGCTTCCACTTAGCAATCACAATGACATACAGGACATACAAGGAAGCCAACATGATGCCAGGGAAAAATGCACCGGCATAAAGTTTGACAACGGACACACCAGCTGTTGCACCATAAACAATTAGCATCACGGAAGGTGGTATCAAAATTCCCAAACAACCGCCAGCAGTAATTGCACCTGCAGACAACTGAACGCTATAACCCGCTCGCAACATGGCGGGCAAAGCCAGAAGACCCATCAAGGTAACTACGGCACCCACAATGCCAGTGGCTGTGGCAAAAATAGCGCAGGTAATAATGGTTGCTACTGCCAGGGAACCCGGCACACGCGCAGTGGCCAAGTGCATGCTTTTGAACAATTTTTCAATCAGATTGGCGCGCTCAATGAGGTAACCCATGAACACAAACAAAGGGATTGAAATTAGCACATCGTTGGACATGACTGAATAGGTTCTTTGAACCATCAAGTCGAGTGTTTGGTCAACAGCCAAACTGGGGTTCTGACTTCGATAGGCGATCCAGGCAAAGATCATCCCCATGCCCATCAGTGTAAAAGCTGTTGGAAAACCCAACATAATGGCCACGACCACCAAAGCCAACATCAACAGGCCCAAATGGCCGTTGGTCATCTCGCTTACAGGCGGCAACAAAACGAACGCCGCCAAAACTACCATGGCCATAATAGAAAGGCCAAACCAAATTTCTTTTTTCATTTTTGGCCACCCTGACCTGCTGCCACGTATTGATCTAATTTTGCGATGTCAGAGTCTTTGACGTTGACCATCTCTTTGAGTTTTTCGACATCCACTTCTTCCACATCTTCAATCCGTGAAGGCCATTCGCCGTTTTGCAAACAAATGACGCATCGAACAATTTCGACCAGTCCTTGAAGCAACAAGATGCCACCGGCAATGGGAATTACGGTTTTGAATGGATACACCGGCGGGCCATTGGCTGTCACGTTGGAGTATTCTTGAATTGCCCATGAATCGGCTGCATAGTTGTAGCCCGCCCAAGCCATGGCGACAACGCCAGGAATAAAAAACACCAAATAAAGCAAAAGGTCTAAACCTGCCTGCAAACGAGGTGGGAAAAAACCATACAAAACATCGCCACGCACGTGACCATTCTTTGACAAAGTATAGGCACCTGCCATCATGAACAAGGTACCGTACATCATGCTCATGACGTCAAACGCCCAAGGATGAGGGTTGTTAAGGACATATCGGGAGAAAACTTCCCAACTGATCATGAGGGTCAAAGAAAAAATAAGCCAAGCAAAGAATTGCCCAACCCAAGTGCTTATTTTGTCGATTGTTAAAAGGATGTTTTGCATAAGTACGAATCAAAAAAATCAGCCAATCACCAAACGGTGAATGGCTGATTTGGATACTACTGGAAAAATTAGGCTTTGCCAGCAGGCTTTTTCTTGTCACTGAAAAAGTGACCTACGGCCATACGACGGTTTACGTAAGTATCTTGGTCCCATTTTACAGCGCGCTCGGCGAAGGCCTTTTGCGATGCCACGATTTCTTTGAAAAGTGGATTTTCGGCAGACTTCTTCTCCAAGATAGCGTCCCACAATTTTAATTGATCTTGTAAGACTGCATCCGGTGTTTTGTAGAACTTAACTTTATCTTTGGTCTGTAATTCGATGTAGTCTTTGGAGTAGCGGTCAATGGCTTTCCAAGACATGTCAGCAGAAGCAGCTTCTGTGGCGCCAGCAATGATGGCCTTCATTTTGGCTGGCAAGGCATCATATTTGGTCTTGTTGAACATGATCTCAAATGTTTCAGCGCTCTGGTGATAGCTTTGCAACATGCAAACTTTTGACACATCGGGAAAGCCCAAAATTCGATCAGATGTTGCATTGTTGAACTCGGCACCATCCAATAAACCGCGGTCCATAGCTGGCACAATTTCGCCGCCTGGCAAGGCGTTCACGGCAGCGCCCATGGCGGTGAACAAATCAATAGCCAAACCGTTGGTACGGAACTTCAAACCTTTGAAGTCCGCAGACTTGGTGATTGGCTTCTTGAACCAACCCAAAGGCTGAGTGGCCATGGGGCCATACAAGAAAGATTGGACATTAGCACCGATAGAAGCGTAAAGCTTGGCCAAAAGTTCAGCACCACCACCGTATTTGTGCCATGACAAAATCATGTTGGCGTCCATACCAAATGCTGGGCCAGAGTTCCACAAGGCCAAAGCGTTTTGCTTACCGTAGTGATAGCCCAAAACACCGTGACCGCCGTCCAGAGTGCCCTTGGTAACCGCCTCCAACAAACCGAATGCTGGTACCACAGCACCTGCTGGTAAAACTTCAATCTTCAAATCGCCACCAGTCATATCGTTGACTTTTTTGGCGAAATCAAGGGCATATTCATGGAAGATGTCCTTGGATGGCCAAGTGCTTTGCCAACGCATGTTGATTGGTCCAGTTTGTGCGGTAGAAATCATGGGGGCAGCCAAAGCACCCGCTGCAACAGCACCCTTCAGGAGGCCGCGGCGTGAAGATGAAGCTTTCTTTTCTGTCATGGGAGTTTCCTTAAGTAAATACAAAATAAATCCACCCACAATGATGCATGGACTGACATAAACATTTCTCAGGGTTATTACTAAATTGAGAGGAAATTTTTTCTCAAGTTGTCAATCTAAGTAGACAAATTAACCCAACTATGTATCAGAATTTGACTGTTGTGATATCAAAATCAAATCCATTTAAGGAACATCATGGACGCACAAGAAAC
>CANKXC010000101.1 GCA_947487355.1 Comamonadaceae bacterium
TGGCCTACACCTCGGTTTTTGAGCTGGTCACAGCGGTGCTGCTATCAGCCCAAGCCACCGATGTGAGCGTGAACAAGGCCACGCGCAAGCTTTTTCCAGTGGCCAATACCCCTGAGGCCATCTTAGCTTTGGGTCAAGATGGCCTTGAAAGCTACTTGAAGACCATTGGTCTGTACCGCAACAAGGCCAGCAACCTGCTTAAAACCTGCCAAATATTGATTGATCAATACCAAGGCCAAGTGCCCCGATCACGCGAAGCCTTGGAGTCCTTGCCTGGGGTGGGCCGTAAAACTGCCAATGTGGTGTTGAACGTGGCCTTTGGTGAACCCACCATGGCAGTTGACACTCATATTTTTAGATTGGGCAATCGAACAGGCCTGGCACCTGGCAAAAATCCGCTGCAAGTGGAGTTGAAACTCTTAAAAAGAATTCCTGAAAAGTATTTGGTCGACGCACACCACTGGCTCATTTTGCATGGCCGTTATGTGTGCCAAGCGCGTAAGCCTCTGTGCTATCAATGTGCGGTGTCAGCGTACTGCGATTTCAAACCAAAAACCCTGGCAAGTTAAATCATTGCATCGATCTTTTCATTCAAGCCAAGGTCTGATGCTTTATTTGGGAAGAGCCACCCAACGGGTCTCGCCTTGGTCTTGCCATTCGCGCCACTGCAACCGGTTTTGAAAAACTGCAGACAAAGCTTGATGCGTTTGTGCATCTTGGGGCAATCCTGAGTGCACCAAACGACCCTCTGCCATGACCCACACACCATCGGCTTGCAATGCCAAGTTGAGTTCATGCAACACACTGACAACCGCCGCACCTTGCTCGGTGAGGCAACGCACCCACTCCAACCAATCGGCTTGGTGCGGCACATCCACACCCGCCAAAGGCTCGTCCATGAGGTACACATCGGCCTGCACAGCCAAAGCGCGCGCCAACAAAACTCGCTGACGTTCACCGCCAGACAACTGTCCTAGACTGCGAGTTCGCCACTCCCAGGCCTGTACCGTTTTAAGCGCAACCTCCACCACTGCTTTGTCTTGTGCACTGGGCGGGGCCAACCATGATTGATGGGGCAAACGGCCCAACATGGCGACATCGTAAACTGTAAGATCCTCTTGTCCAGACTCAGCTTGACCTAACCAAGCCAAAGTTTGTGCGCGTTGGCGACGGTTCCATTCTGGCCAAGGCTTACCCAGCAAAGCCACGTCTCCAAATGCAGGTATCAAGCCAGCCAACGCTTTGAGCAAACTGGATTTGCCAGCACCATTGGGTCCCACCAATGCAATCCATTCACCCGCCTTCAACTTGATCGACACATCGTTGACTGCCTTGAAGTCGTCATGCATGACAGTGATATTGCTAGCTGACAAAGAAATTTTGTGCGCTGAATTCATGCACGACCTTTCCTGCTACCGGCAGATTTGGACGACATGCCGCGCATAAGGAACAACATGTAACCACCACCTAATATGGCCGTGAGTACGCCCACTGGCAGTTCCAGCGGGGCCATCAAACCACGGGCCAATAAATCGGCACCGCCCAACAGAACAGCACCCATGAGACAAGACAAGCTGAGTGATTGACCGTGGGTTCCTTTGTACCGTGCGCGAACCAAATGCGGTGCTGCCAAACCTACAAACGCAATCAGCCCAGTTTGCGCTACCGCTGCAGCTGTACACAAGGCCAACACAGCCAACAACAACCAGCGCAAAGACTTGACTGGCAAGCCCAAACTGATTGCAGTCGATTCACCCAAAGCCAAACCATCCAGCAGGGGACTGGCCGCGACCGACACAACCCAAGACACCAAAAGTACAGCCAGCATCAGGCCACAAGCTGCCCAACTGACATAGGCGGTTGAGCCCAACATGAACGACTGTACCGAGCCCTGAATTTGAGGAAACATGACCAACAGCAAAGAAGCAATGGCCCCAAATACCACCCCCACAACCACACCGGCCAACAACAATCGCAAAGTGTGCTGAACGCCCCACGACAAGACCAATGACAAAGCCACCGCAAACCAAGCACCCATGAACGCCATGCCTGTGATGCCCACCCGCATGAACCACGGCGACATGTCCAATTGGCTGAGCAACACCATGCCAATGGCCACACCTAGACTGGCACCAGAGGCACTGCCCAACAAATAGGGATCGGCCAATGGATTTCTAAATAAGCCTTGAGCCAATGCGCCTGCCAACCCCAATAAAGCACCCGCCAAACAAGCACCCAAGGTTCTGGGCATGCGAATGTCTGCAATCAAGCTGGCATCGGCTTGAATTTTCGACCACGCCAAGCCTTCGCTACCAATCAAAGCGCCCAGAATGAGAACGAACACCAATAGCCCCACCAACTGAAAAGCCAAGCGTTTCGCCGAATGAGATTTGCGTGTGTTCATTCTGGAAAGATTCTTCTTAAGCAAGCTACCATCAATTCGGCAGCATCAGGTATGCGAGGGCCCGACCTCACAATGATGTCAGACTGAGCTGGCGTGAAGCTACAAATTCTTTGTTGCGCAATGGCATCAATACGGTTCCAACCAGGTCTGCTTTGAAGATCGGTTGCGGTGCGTTCGCCCATGAAAATTATTTGAGGGTTGGCCTTCACCACAAACTCTGGATTGACTTGTGGAAAAGCACCCATCGATGGCGTGACCACATTGACCAAGCCCAAGCGCTTGAGGGTTTCGCCAATATAGGATGCCTCACCTGCTGCAAAATAACCACTGCCTGCTTCAAAATAAATGCGCATGCCTTTGGCTTTGGCGGGCACACGCAACGCAGCAGCATCTAATTTTTGTTGAATGTTTTGCCACAATGCCTGTGCGCGTTCTTGAGACTGAGGCAAGTGCAATGCACCGGCAATGAGTTGAATGACCCGGCGCATGTCTGCTTGATTTTGCGGTTCGAGTGCAACCACTTGAATGCCCATCGATTCCAAGCGCTGAGTCACACGCGATGAGCGCGCTAGCAACACCAAGTCGGGTTTGAGTTTAACCAAGGCTTCAAGTTGGGTGTCGTCAATGCCGCCCAATTTTGGCAATGACTGAACGCGCTCGGGCCAGTTGCTGTAACGGTCCACCCCCACCAAGCGTTCACAAGCTTGGAGTTCGCACACAATTTCGCCCAAAGAAGGCAGCAATGTGATGATACGTTGAGGGGCTTTGTCGATCACAATGACTCGGCCTCGGTCATCGGTCAAAGTGAAACTACCCGATCCTTTTTGCGCCATCGAACCAAGCGGTAGCATGCAGGCCAAGGCGGCCATGCAAACATTCGCAAATTTCAATGAATGAGACATCCAAGAAGGCATGGACAATCGCTTTACAGGACAGGCGCCCAACGTAACCCCACAAACAGGCCGCGCTTGGGCATGTTGTAGCCATAAATACTTTGGTAGTTTTCGTTGGTGGCGTTTTCAATGCGCAGGTTCAAACGCAACTCAGGGGTAAGTGCGCGACTGGCTGTCAGGTCCATCAAGCTGTAGGCCGCTAGGATTTGGGAATTGTCGGCTCTCGCACCGATATAACGAATTTGAAGTCCAGCATCCCAATAGCCAAAGCTTTGTGTCAAGCCTGCTTGTGCCAACGATTTGGCACGGCGCGCCAAAGCTTGTTGATTAATTTCGTTTTGAGGATCTTGTGATGTCATGCTGAAGCGCCACTGCTGCACACCCCATCCGGGCATGTGCCAATGACCTGCCAGCGCCAATTCAAGGCCTTGATTTTTTGCTTTGGCAATGTTTGTTCGATTCCAATCGGCATCGTTGTCAATCAGATCGGTGTATCGATTTTCAAAGGCTGTGAGGCGCGCATGCCATTGAGTTTGCGTGTATTGCACACCCACTTCGTTAGATCTGGCTTTTTCTGGTTTTAGCAATGGGTTGCCACCCCAGGGGTAGTAAAGGTCATTGAAAGTGGGCGCCATGAAACCTGTAGAAGCACTGGCTTTGATACGCAAGGCCGGCGTTAAAAAGTAAGCGTAGCCTGCGTACCAAGTACTTGCATCACCAAAATCAGAATAATGATCGCGGCGAACATTCAACTGCCACTGTTGATTTTCAAATTTACCTTGATAGCCTACACGCCAAGAATCCAGAGACCGTTCTGTTGGCTTGTATTCAGTGTCACTGGCAATTTTTTGGCGCGTGCTTTCGTAGCCCGAGGTCAGTACGTTTTGAGGCCAAATGGTCCAAATCGCGCCAAGCGATGATGTTTTGGATTGAGAGTTGACGAAGTAGGGATACTCAGTCACAGCTGCATTCAAATTGTCTGCTTGTTGACCCATTGAAAAGTCCCATTGCAAAGTAGGCGAAGCTTTGTAGCTGGCACTTAGCAAGACATTGCGCAAAGTGCTTTTTGATTCGTCAGCCTGAATGGCTGGGCCCCATTGGCTATCGTATTGCACCGTGGCACGCGTTTCACGCAGCATGAGTCCAACACGACCAGACTCAAACACTTGAGAGAAATTCATTGCGTTGGATTGACGGCTGTAACCATCTCGATCGGGATTGGTACCGGGCCGCTGCAAAGCGTTGATGGCATTAAAGCCTTCAGTTTGAACATTTTCGACGGAGGCATTGACGCCAAATCCAGAGGCCCATGTTTGTCCAGCGCTGAATTGAGCGCTTCTGAAACTGTTAGAGCCCAATTGACCATCGGCTTCAAGCCAAGGACCTTTGACAGTATTTTGCCGAGTAAATATTTGAACCACGCCGCCCAATGCTGCGCTGCCATACAAGCTAGACACATTGCCCCGAACCACTTCAATGCGCTCAATACCGCTCAGGGGCAAATGTTCAAGGGCGGCCAAGTTGAAATTTAAATTGTTCATGGGCAGGCCATCCACCAGCACCAAGGCATGGCGTGATTCAGCGCCTCGCATGAACAAAGACGCCACCCCACCCATGCCACCCGACTGAGTCACTTCCATACCGACCAAGTTTTGCAAGAGGGTGGGTACATCACGTGCCTGTGATCGCTCAATGTCGGCTCGGGTAATGATCGACACATCTGGCAATGCATCCTGGGCTCGCTGCAAGACCCGGCTGGCCGAAATGACCATGTCGGGCTGAATGGACTGAGAGAAGGCCGCAGGCGCAATGGCCATGCTGACACATAGAGTGATGGTGGAAAATTTCATTTTCGATTCAACAAAAAATGTTCTCACCGCCTTCCCCGACAGTGCATGAACGTCAGGCCCACCCTGGGGTGAACCACCTTGTTGGCCGGTATCCGGGCTAGGCAGAACAACCTTCACCACCTTCCCAAACACCTGTTTCAGGGCGTTCAGTGGCTTTTGATGAAAGCGGGGCAAAATGCCCGTCTGCTGACCGTTGCGGGGGCAGCGCAGGTCAAGATCGCCCCGAAGGGGTCCTCTCTCCTGCTTCCCGTTGAACTGAGGTTTGTGAACCAATCCTCGAGCACCAACAGCAGACATTGTAAGATATGACCTTGCACTCAGCCTACAATGTGCCAAATTACAACTTATCTGACATGACGAATCCCACCACCGTCGACCAGATTGCAGATCGCGTCGAGCACCTGTTGCTCAGGCACGAAGAACTGCATAGAACCAATGCACTGCTTCAGCAGCAGGTGCTGGCTCTCTCACATGAACGCGATCTCTTGAAATCAAAGTTGGCGGCAGCACGTTCACGTGTCGACGCCTTGATAGAGCGACTGCCGCAAAATTCTTCTAATGACGCAGAGACATGAGCACCAAACAACTAGAAGTACAAATCATGGGGCAAAGCTACCTGCTGGGTTGCCCCGATGGAGGACAAGCCAGACTATTGGCCGCGGTAGACAAAGTCGATCAAGCCATGTGCAAGGTTCGAGATGCCGGCAAAATCAAGGCACGTGATCGCATTGCTGTTTTGGCTGCTCTCAATTTGGCCTTTGAACAAACCGACGCCGAGGCTTCAACGGAAACTGAGACGCCAACCGACAGTCAACCTGCAGCGCAAGAAACAACTCAGTCCTCCGACAAAGCTCGCCTTGAACTTCTGCTCAAAAAACTCGACCAAGCCTTGCATCAAGACGGTCAACTCATCTAATCTGAAACAAGGCCTGCACACAATGCCGGCAGCGCCTACAATCACCCTGTCTGCAGTGCATGCTGGGCTTTATATTTCCTTGAACCAATGCTCTTAGAGCCCGGGCTTGGTACATTGTCTGGTGAGCGTGATCGTCTCGCGTCAGATGAACCCAACGCCAGTCTGCCCTCGCCCACCTGAACCCCGGTTCAGGA
>CANKXC010000102.1 GCA_947487355.1 Comamonadaceae bacterium
CTCAGGCGGCATCTAGACCATCATGGCTTTGCTTATGTGCAAATTACGCCGGGCCGCGACGAAGTGTTCAAAGCCACGCGAATAGATCCCGACGATGCTTGGGTCTCTTGGGCGGCTCAATCATTGCAAGCCACCACCCAAAAATCGCCGGCCATTTTGCCCAACTTAGGGGGCTCCTTGCCCAACGATATTTTTACCGATGTACTCGGTTTGAAAACCGTGTGGGTGCCTCACTCTTACCCTGGATGTTCTCAGCACGCGCCCAATGAGCATTTGCCGCCTGCCTTGTTGCGCGAGGCCTTGCAGGTCATGACTGGCCTTTATTGGGACTTGGGCTCAGGGGATACACCTCATAGCCTTTCGTCTCAATAAAGACCATACTATTTTTTCACTTGGAGAGTTCATGCAAATTTCTATGTACACGGCCAGCGTGCCACGTTTGATCAACGGCTTGACCAATTTGTCTCATATTTTGGGCAAGGCGCAAGCCCATGCCGAAGCTAAAAAAATTGACCCGGTCGTTTTTGCAAACCTCCGACTCTTTCCGGACATGTTTCCTTTAAGCCGACAGGTTCAAATTGCGTGCGATGTCGCAAAAGGTTTGGTGGCTCGTTTGGCGGGTGTCGATATTCCAGCCTATGAAGATACCGAAAAAGATCTTCATGAACTGCAAGCGCGCATTGCCAAAACAATTGCTTTCCTTGAAACCTTCACGCCGGAACAAATTGACGGTACTGAAGACAAAGACATTGTGGTCAAACGCGGCGACAAAGAAGCGCATTACAAAGGGATGCAGTATTTGTTAGGACACGGCTTACCCAATTTGCATTTTCACACCACCACCACTTACAGCATGCTACGCGCCAGTGGCGTCGAAGTTGGCAAATCCGATTACCTCGGAAAGATTTGATTCATTCAGTTGATTGGTGTTGTCAGCCCTTAGGAAATTGCAATGTTGAATTGGATTGATCAAAAAGTACCCGTGCGCTTCATCGCGTTTTTTACCGTGGTTGCGCTGTGGGTGTTCTCGGCTTTGCAGTTGGCTGTGGGGCAGGCCAGTCTCTTGTGGGTCTTGATTTTGACGGTCTTGGTGGTGGTGGGGGTGTATGACTTGCAGCAGAAGAGTCATGCTATTTTGCGCAACTACCCCATCATTGGACACTTGCGGTTTTTGCTGGAATTTGTTCGGCCTGAGCTGCGTCAATATTTCATCGAGAGCGATCATGATGCTGTGCCATTTTCTAGATCGCAGCGCTCTTTGGTCTATGCCCGCGCCAAAGGGGAGGCCCACAAGGTGCCCTTTGGAACGCAAGTTGATGTGCATGCCGTAGGCTACGAGTGGTTAACGCATTCCATCAGCCCTACCGTGATTCCTTCACACGATTTTAGAGTGCAAGTGGGCGGCACACAGTGCACAAAGCCCTTCAGCATGAGCTTATTCAATGTTTCCGCCATGAGTTTTGGCGCCCTCAGTGCCAACGCCATCATGGCTTTGAATTTGGGTGCCAAGCGGGGTGGTTTTGCACACGACACAGGGGAAGGCTCCATTTCTCGGTATCACCGCGAACATGGTGGAGACCTCATTTGGGAAATAGGTTCTGGCTATTTTGGTTGCCGCAATGACGACGGTACTTTCAATGCTGAACGTTTCAAAAAGAATGCCCTGTCGCCCCAGGTCAAGATGATTGAAATCAAATTAAGTCAAGGCGCCAAGCCCGGTCATGGTGGAGTCTTGCCTGGTCCCAAAGTAACGCCAGAAATTGCAGAAGCACGGGGTGTACCCGTCGGAGTTGACTGTATATCTCCGGCATCGCACAGCAGTTTTTCAACGCCAACAGAATTGCTTCAATTTGTTCAAAAATTGCGCGACATGAGTGAAGGTAAACCGGTTGGCTTCAAGTTGTGCATTGGTCACCCATGGGAATGGTTTGGCATTGCCAAAGCCATGATCAGTACAGGGATCTTGCCGGATTTTATTGTGGTTGACGGGTCTGAAGGCGGTACGGGTGCTGCACCTTTAGAGTTAACTGATCACGTGGGTATGCCCATGCTGGAAGGTTTGCGCTTGGTGCACAACACGCTCGTTGGTTTGAATCTTAGGCAGCACATTCGACTGGGGGCTAGCGGCAAAATTATCAGTGGTTTCGATGTGCTCAGGACGGTAGCTTTGGGCGCAGATTGGTGCAACAGTGCGCGCGGCTTTATGTTTGCCCTTGGGTGTATTCAAGCGCAAACTTGCCATACCGGCAATTGCCCCACAGGAGTAACCACCCAAGACCCTAAAAGGCAGATTGCCTTGGTGGTGCCAAACAAGTCTGAGCGCGTGCAAAATTTCCATCGACAAACCTTAGAGTCGGTCCAAGAACTGTTGCAGGCAACTGGTTTGATGCAGCCATCCGACTTAAGCATGAAGCACATCATGCGCCGAATGAGCGATCACGAAGTTCAAAACTTGGAAAGTTTGATGCAGTCGGTTGCACCCGGCGCATTGCTGAATCCTCAAGATTTAAAGGGCCTGTTCCAACAATATTGGGTAGATGCCAGTCCAGATCATTTTCAATTAAAGCCTGCTGGCGCCAAGGCCTGAAAATCTAAGCCTAACAAGTTTGACTTGCGTCAATTGCAGGACCGCAACTCAGAGTAGGATTCAAATCAACGACATTTTTGATTTGATCTGATGGAGAGTTGAATGCCTTTCTGGGGCCGATTGATTTGGACTTTGATGTTCCTGAGTTTGACAGCTGTCAATGCCCAAGACTCTAAAGACAACACCCATTCCCATGGTGGCGCTAAAACAGCGCAGCCCAATGTTGTCAATATTTGGCCGCAAATACCTTTTGTACGCGGCAAAGATTTGTGTCAGTACCACGATGCGTATGGTCGTACCAAAAGCGCACAAATGTCCGAGCTCACGCAAACCATCCGCAGCTTAATTCGTGAAGGCGTTGATTCCAGAAATATTGTCAACTTGCTCAATGTCATGGACGATCAGATCAACCGCCAACGCAGCATTGCAAGTAGCAGTCCAGGCATGGACGTGATGTTGGCTGGTTCAGTCAAGGCCTCACTTGACAGGGTCTACCGTGAACGCAGTCCGCAAGTTAGAAAATTTAACTTCTTCAATCCAGCACCCATGAATGAGCTTTTAAGACTCATGCGTGATCCGCAAAAGCAGGTTGCTTGGGATCCCAAACTTATCCACTCTCTGTCGGGTGTGGCCTATGGTACCTATTCCTATGCACCCAGTTGCCGTGGCGATATGGTGGTCACCTTGCATGTCGACCTGACGTGTGGCCATACCTATCATTTCCAAGCCCAAGGATTTCCCGAACAGGTCATGCAAAACATTGGCCAACAAATTTTTGAAACTTTCCAGCAAACTCAGTTTCCATCCAAAGTCAAAATTGGGACCAAAAACTTAGAGCTGGTGGGTGCGCCAGGTACCACCATTGGCAAGGCACCCTCAACGCGTTCTGCGGAGATGGCCTGCAAGGCCATACAAGCCCGTTTGCCCACCGCCGACGAATACGAGTATTTGTCTAATTTGGGCGATTGGAATGGTGGTGTTCATTGCAGCAGAAACAAGTTGTGGGCCATGGAAGGCAACAAAGTCATGGCGCCCGACTTGCCCAACCCATCGCCCATTCGGCCAATGACTGAGTTTCCTGGGCAGGAATTTTCCTACTACTGTGTTCGATAATGGTCTTTATTTGAAAGCCAATATGCTCTACAAATTCAAATCCAAAGTGACCGGCGATCTGATTATGTTGGAGCCCGATGCCAAAAGGCTTCTCAAAATAATGGGCCGTGAAGACCAAGGCAAGGGTATTTTTGTGGTCGATCAATTGGCGCAGGCAATCGATTTATTGCAGCGTGCCATTGAAGAGGAGGAGGCCCAAGGCATCAAGGATCCCAAGCAAGTGCCGCTTCGCAATCGCAGTCAACCCATGTTGAAAATGTTGAAGACGTGCTTGGAAAAATCAGCGGATGTGGTTTGGGGCGTCTAATGCCTAACAAAACAGACCAAGACATACCCATTCACAACCCAAACTAAGCCAGCTCCCTGCAACGCGGTTTAGCCTTTATTTGCTGAAGCCAGGCCCAGTTAACTTAAAGCCCGCTTGAATATTGCGTTTGGCAAACCAGCCTTGGTTCATCTCCAAAACAAAGCGAACAGGTTTTTTGGAGCAATGTGACTCGTCTGATTGGGGTTTCATGTCAGCCAAATTGACAATGGTGCCATCGTCTGACACAAAAGCTGCGGTTAGCGGCAGCAGGGTATTGCGCATCCAAAAGCATTGAACGCTGGCTTGCTCAAACACAAACAGCATGCCTTCGTTTTGCGGCATTTCTTTGCGCCACATGAGGCCAATTTGCCGTTGTTCAAAATCTTGCGCTACTTGGACTTGAATGAGGTGCATGCCCGCATTTAAGGTTACTCTCGGTAAATTCATTTGAGGGCTGCCTTGCCCCAATGCATTGAAGGCGGTCAGTGAACCCGCCAACAGCAGAAACAAGGCTTGAAAGTAATGGGAAATGACTTTAGACATTGGCATCGATATTTGGCATAGCAGGGCTGATACTTAGAAAGGTGCTTTTCAGCTCGAATATTGTGTCCGATTATGTGGCTAGAATGAATTCCATGTATGAAGAAAACCAAAGCTTTGTCCCAGAGTCATTCATGGCTTTGTATTTGGACAAAGGGCAATTCAAGCCCTCGCTGCCAAGGGCAGAGCTAACCGCTCGCTACGAATTGTGCGAAGACTTGGCGCAGCTTTTGGTCAATACGGCCAGCAACCAACAGTTTGAATTGGGAATTACTGAAGACGATGCCCTAGAGCGCTGCTGGCGTGGCCTGTTGGTGCCGCCCAGCCTAACCACCTCCGAAGAAGCATTTTGGGTCGTGTGCCGACTGGCAGAGTTGCTATCATGGCCATTTCCACAGTCACCTTGGGCCATCGACCCAGTTTGAGGTCTGGTCTGAACGAGAACAAAGAGACATGCAACAAGATATTTTGATCAATTGGTCGCCACAAGAAACCCGCGTTGCTGTGGTGGAGCAGGGCGCAGTTCAAGAGTTGCATGTTGAGCGAACGCTAGAGCGGGGCCTGGTGGGCAATGTCTATTTGGGCAAGGTGGCGCGCGTCTTGCCAGGCATGCAATCGGCCTTCATTGACATCGGCCTTGAGCGTGCCGCCTTTTTACACGTGGCCGATGTGTGGCATCGTCAGCCCGAAGGTGAGCCCCCCCAAGTGGCTCGCAGTACGCAGGCGCTGGTGCCCATTGAAAAGCAGGTTTTTGAAGGCCAAGCTTTGATGGTGCAAGTCATCAAAGATCCCATTGGCACCAAGGGCGCTAGGCTATCGACGCAGATCAGCATTGCGGGTCGGCATCTGGTCTTTTTGCCGCAAGACGATCACATTGGCGTCTCCCAAAAAATTCCAACAGAGCAGCGTGATGCTTTAAGGCTGCGTTTACAAAACTTAGTGGGGGAGCAAGGTGGCGGCTTTATTTTGCGCACCAACGCCGAAGATTCAAGCGACGCAGAGTTGGGTGAGGACATTGCTTATTTGCGCAAAACTTGGGCGCGCATTAAGGAAGCTTCTGTCAAATTGCCTGCGCAATCTTTGCTGCATCAAGACTTAACACTTCTGCAACGGGTTCTTAGAGATTTGGTCAGTGAGGCCACCCACACCATTCGCATCGATTCCAAAGAACAGTTTGAGTTGTTGGCCAAATTTGCCAAAGAATTTATGCCAGCTTCTGCAACGCGTCTGCAGTTGTACAAGGGCGAGAGGCCCATCTTTGATTTGTATGCCATTGACGAAGAAGTGGCCAAGGCTTTGGGTCGGCGAGTTGATTTGAAATCGGGCGGTTATCTCATTATTGACCAAACTGAAGCCCTCACAACCGTGGATGTCAACACGGGTGGCTATGTGGGTGCACGCAACTTTGATGACACCATTTTCAAAACCAACTTGGAAGCAGCTCATGCCATTGCGCGCCAGCTCAGGCTTCGCAATTTGGGCGGCATCATCATTGTCGACTTCATTGACATGTCGCGTGATGAACACCAAGCCGCGGTGCTTGATGAATTTAAAAAGCAGCTGGCAAGAGACCGCGTCAAAACCATGGCGGGCGGTTTTTCACAGCT
>CANKXC010000103.1 GCA_947487355.1 Comamonadaceae bacterium
CTGTCACCATTGCCTGCAATCAGGGCGTACGCACCGTCTTTGCACTTGTAGGCGTTGGTGGGTGCAATGCCAGGGAGTGCGCTGCCTGCAGGCCCACGAATGGCTCCGAAGGCGCTGTATTCGGGAAGCAGACTTTCCATGCAATTGAAAACAGATTCATACAGCGCAACATCAATGATCTGACCTTTGCCTGTGGTGTGGCGATGTTGTAAAGCCAGCAAAATACCAATCACACCGTGCAAAGCAGACAAAGTGTCGCCAATGCTGACGCCAACGCGAACCGGCACGCGGCCTGGTTCTGCAGTGAGATGACGCAGGCCGCCCATGGCTTCGCCAATGACGCCAAAACCAGGACGATTCCGATAAGGCCCTGTCTGGCCATAACCACTGATGCGCAGCACAATCAATTTGGGGTTTTGTTCAATCAGTTTTTCAGGTGAAAGTCCCCAACCCTCCAGTGCACCAGGGCGAAAGTTTTCAATGAGGATGTCGGCTTCATTGGCCAGTTTGTTAACCAACGCTTGACCTTCTGGTGTTCTAAGGTCCAGTGCCAAGGAGCGCTTGTTGCGTGATTGAACTTGCCACCAAACAGATGTGCCATCTTTTAGCATTCGCCATTTGCGAAGTGGATCGCCACTACCAGGCGGCTCAATTTTGATAACTTCTGCACCAAAGTCTGCCAAGGTTTTGGCTGCAAAGGGGCCCGCAATGAGTTGTCCCAGTTCCAACACCTTCATGCCTTGGAGGGCAGAAGTGTTTTGATGTGTAGATGAAGTATCTTGACGATTCATACAAGGCAGTGTGATGAAAATTAAAAGGGCTAACAAGCCAACCATCTTTGGAACTTAATCTAGCACGAATTTACAAATGCTTCCATATCTCAAGGAGGTCTGTCGAGTTTTTGATCGTTAAAAGGTATCAGCAGATGACCTTGACTTTGAGCGAAGAGGATAAAACTTGATCTAAGTCAACTACGTCTCTTAGGCGTTGATCACAATATAAGCAAATGGTAACAACATGAAAAACTATGAAACATGTGAATAACCAAATTGGCTTGATTGCATTAATAAAACGGTCTAGGCCCCTTAACCTGATCACAGGCCCCATCATCTACATGATGATTCTGCCTATTTTTCTGCTTGATTTATTTGTGTCTTTTTATCAGTGGACTTGCTTCCCAGTATACGGAATACCAAAAATCTCCAGAAAAGATCACATTATTTTTGACAGACAAGAGCTCAGTTACTTAGATTGGATTTCAAAATTTCACTGCACCTATTGCGCATATGGTGTGGGTGTTGTTGCGTATGTGGGTCAAGTCATTGATGCAACCGAAAAATATTTTTGCCCTATCAAACATCGTTTAAAAAATTCATTGTCACAAGACAGTAAGTCTGAATATTTGGAATTTGATGAACCTGAAGATTTTGATTTTGAAGCTTACTTGGAAACTTCAAGACAAGAACAAGCGCATAAATTGCCTAAAGTTTGTTGAAGCTTGAGGCTGCAAGTCTTACATTTAGATCTTCACGGTGTAATTTAAGGCCATGCGGCCACCATCCACCGTGATCACTTCGCCAGTTATATAGCTGGCAGCATCACTGGCCAAAAATGCCACCACGTGGGCCACCTCTGAGGGATCGCCTAAGCGCTTCATGGGGGTGCGTCCAAGAATTTTGTTGCGTGCATCTTCGCTGGTCAGTACAGCCTTGCTGGCCAATTCAGTTGCAATGGTTCCTGGTGCAACCGCATTGACACGAATACCGTCATCGGCCAATGCCAGCGCCATGGCTCTGGTCAATTGATTGAGCCCACCCTTGCTGACGTTGTAAGACGCAATTTCGGGTATGGCCAAAACACCATTGACTGAACTCATGTGAACAATGGCGCCACCACCCTGGTCCTTCATGACGCGGGCAGCTGCTTGCCCCATCAAAAATGCGCCTTTTAGATTGACGCGCAAAACCTCATCAAAATCAGATTCTGAAACTTCAAGAAAAGGCGCGGCCTTGAATATGCCGGCATTGCTGACCAACACATCCAAGCGACCATACTGTGCAATCACTTGCTTGATGACTGCGTCGACTTCAATTTTGTTGCCAATGTCACTGGCAATGAAGAGAATCTCATGACCTTGTTGTTGCAATTGAGAAGCAAGAGACTGGCCTCTCTCGCTCTGAATGTCAACGATGACAACCTTTGCGCCTTGTTCTAAAAAAAGTCGTGCACAAGCTTCGCCAATGCCTTGTGCACCACCCGTTATCAAACAAACTTTTTCACCTAGGCCATAAGAAATTTTGTTCATGCTGCTTATGAGTCTGCTTGAACTTTTGCGTCCTTAATGACTTTCGCCCATTTTTGCGTTTCGCTGCGAATGAACTCGGCAAAACGCTCAGGCGAACCGCCGCCATCTTCAGCGCCGTATTGATCAAATTTTTCAATGACATCGGGCATGGCCATGACGCGGTTCATGTCTTCGTTGATCCGCTTCACAAAAGAAGGGTTCATTCTGGCGGGGCCGACCAAGCCATACCAAGTGGTGGCATCAAATCCACCAAAGCCTTGCTCGTCCATGGTGGGCACATTGGGATGGCCTTTGGCGCGTTTTGTGCGCGTTTGTGCCAATGCAATGGCTTTACCGCTTTTCACATGCGGTGTGGCGGAGGTCATGGTTTCAAAGCAGTACTGCACTTGGCCACCGATTAAATCGGTGAGCGCAGGGCCGGAGCCTTTGTAAGGCACATGCAGCGCGTCAATGCCGGCACGCAGCTTGAACATTTCAAGCGCCAAATGTTGCGCCGATCCACCGCCTGCAGATGCAAAGCTGATCTTGCCTGGATTTTGTTTGCACAGATTGACCAAATCTTTGACATTTTTTGCCGGTTGGCTTTCATTGCAAATAAGCAAATTCGGTGTAACCCCCACCAAGC
This sequence comes from Comamonadaceae bacterium, assembly GCA_947487355.1. Taxonomy (GTDB): domain Bacteria; phylum Pseudomonadota; class Gammaproteobacteria; order Burkholderiales; family Burkholderiaceae_C; genus Limnohabitans_A. The sequence continues at coordinate 2,931 of CANKXC010000103.1, forward strand.
CAATGGGTGCGAAATCGCGCTCAACGTTGTAGCCTAGTTTGGGCTGCAAACTGGTTGCCAATGCATGGCTGTTAATGTGGGCCATTAAAAGCGTGTTGCCATCCGCAGGTTGCTTGGCTACGAAGTCTGCGGCAATGACACCAGCAGCGCCCGCTTTGTTGTCAATGATGATGTTGATGCCCCACATGGCTTGGAGTTTTTGCGCGAGCACCCTTGCCAGCGCATCGGTGCCGCCTCCAGGTGGGAACCCCACCACAATGCGGATAGGACCATTGGGCAAGCTTTGCGCTTTGATCATGGGCGCGCTCAGTGTTGCTGCCGAGGCGACTGTGGCTTGTAATAGGGTTCTGCGTTTCATGTTGTCTCCAGTTCTTGTGTTGAAAATGACTTGTGAAAATGACGCTTGCTTAATTCAAGGTTTGATCAATGCGGGGATAGGGTTGGCAGAAAAATAGTCCATGGCGGCTTGTACGCCTGATCCAGTTAATTTCACGCCGCTCAATTTCAGTCCCATTTCGCAAGCAGACAATGCAGCAATCAATGTGAGGTCGTTGCAATCTCCCAAGTGGCCAATTCGAAACATGCGGCCCTTTACCTTGCCTAGGCCGGTACCCAACGAGCAATCGAAACGCTCGTAAATGATTTTGCGGACTGCGTCTGCGTCCACGTTATCAGGCGTCATGACGCCTGTCAAAATGGGTGAATAAAGTTCGGGGTCTGCGCACTGAACTTCTAAGCCCCAAGCCTTTACCGCTGTTACCGCGCCTTTAGACCAGCGCTTGTGGCGAGCAAACACTACGTCCAAGCCCTGACCCAAAATCATGTCGCAGGCTTCACTTAAACCGTACATGAGGTTGGTGTTGGGCGTGTACGGGAAGTAGCCTGTTTTGTTGATTTCCAGCATTTCATCCCACGCCCAAAATGATTTGGGCAAGGTCGATTTTTTGCTGAACTCAATGGCTTTGGGTGAGATGGCGTTGAAGCTGATGCCAGGGGGCAGCATCAAGCCTTTTTGTGAGCCACTGACCGTGACATCCACGCCCCATTCGTCGTGACGGTAGTCTGCCGAGGCCAGGCCCGAGATGGTGTCCACCATGAGCAAAGCAGGGTGCTTGGCATTGTCGATGGCACGGCGAACAGCGGCTATGTCGCTGGTGACCCCCGTGGAGGTTTCGTTGTGCACAACGCAAACCGCCTTGATGCTGTGGCCTGTATCTGCCTTAAGTCGCGATTCAATCATGTCGGCCTTAACGCCTTGACGCCAGCCTTCAGTCCCTGGCAATCCAATAAATTCAGCTTTGAGTCCCATGCGAACTGCCAACTTGTTCCAGAGGGATGCAAAGTGGCCTGTTTCAAACATCAGGACATGGTCGCCAGCTGAAAGCGTGTTGACCAGTGCTGCCTCCCAAGCCCCTGTACCCGAGGCGGGGTAAATGATGACGGGGTGTTGGGTTTGAAAGATTTTTTGCATGTCCTTCAAGACTTTGGATCCCAGAACGCCAAATTCGGGGCCGCGGTGATCGATGGTGGGCAGGCTCATGGCGCGCAAGATTCGATCTGGAACGGGTGAGGGCCCAGGAATTTGCAGAAAGTGGCGGCCTACGGGGTGAAAGTCTAGCGAAATCATGAAAAAAATGCTCCTCTGTACAGTTGGTATTTTTTGCATACAAAAAGTATTTGTCAATCAAGTTTCATTCATATTTACCCTATTGACCCTTAAAAATTTTGCATACAAAATACAAACATGACCGCAGAAATCCTGTCCATTCCGCGTGCGGCCTTGCACGGCCAAGTGACTCACCGCTTGCGCCAAATGTTGGTAGAAAACCAAATCCAACCCGGCGCAAAGCTCAACGAACGAGCCTTGTGTGAGGGCCTCAACGTATCGCGAACGCCCTTAAGGGAGGCCATCAAAACCTTGGCGGCCGAAGGCTTGGTTGAATTGCTTCCCAACCGAGGTGCCGTTGCTGCCAGTTTGAGCGTCGACGACGTAGTTCATACATTTGAAGTCATGGCTTGCCTCGAGGCGCAGTCTGGCGCTTTGGCTGCAGAACGTGTCACAGATTTAGAGTTGGCCGAAATCAAAGCCTTGCATTTTGAAATGATGGCCGCCTTTACCAGACGCGATTTGTCCAATTACTACCGGCTCAATGCGGCCATTCATCGCGCCATGAATGCAGCTGCCAAAAACCCCATCCTGACGGCCACTTACGAGCAAGTGAACGCGCGTTTGCAGGCTTTGCGATTCAAGTCAAATCAGGACGAAGAAAAATGGAAAAGTGCCGTCATAGAGCATGAGCAAATGATCGATGCGCTCGACAAAAGAGATGGCCGAGCATTGCAAGAAATTTTGTTGAAGCACCTTCACAACAAACGTGATGTGGTGGTGATGCAACTGCAAATCCATGCCAACACGTCTACAGACAAGAACCAAAAAGCTTGACACCTAAGCTGACATTGAAAGTTGTTCGAAATGAATGCGCCTTTGCCTAAACAAGCCACCGAGTCTGCTGCAAACATGTATGAGCAGGTGTCACACAACTTCAACGAAGTGGCCGGCAAACTTGCTTCACGCTTGCGTTCAGAAACGCAGGGCGAAGTCTTGTTTGGTGCGGCAGATCGTGGCCGATACGCTACCGACGCCTCCATTTATCAAGTCAAACCTGTAGGTGTTTTTGTACCGCGTTTTGCGCATGAAGTTCCCACTGCCATGGCCATTTGCCGGGACCTCGGTGTGCCCATTGTGCCTAGAGGCGGGGGCACCAGCCAGTGCGGTCAAACCACTGGCGCGGGCTTGGTCATTGACCACACCAAACACATCCGCAATGTGTTGGCGCTTGATGTCGAAAAGCGCATGGTTGAAGTTGAACCGGGCATGGTGCTCGACCATTTGAATGCATCACTCAAAAAGCATGGCTTGTGGTTTCCTGTTGATGTGTCTACCAGCGCTCAGGCCACCTTAGGCGGTATGGCCGGAAACAACTCATGCGGCAGTCGCTCTATTGCGTATGGCAACATGGTGCACAACGTTTTAGGTGCCAAAGCTTGGCTTAGCGATGGCACCGCTATCAACATGGGTTTGTTTGATCAAAGCACAGGGCGCGCCAAGGCCATTGGTGAGTTTGTTCAACAATTGGCAACTCAATTGAAGCCAGAACTAGAAGCCCATTGGCCCAAGGTGCTGCGCCGTGTAGCGGGTTACAACTTAGACAT
>CANKXC010000104.1 GCA_947487355.1 Comamonadaceae bacterium
ATTGTGATGGAATAACATGACCGCATTATCTGAAAGAAGATTCAATTGTCAAACTTGATTCGCTGGCCATTGTCTGCATTAGCCGTCTGGGGTGCAGCATGGTTTTTGTACATTTTTCTGGTTGATCAAGGCACCAACCCTTCATTGGCCATGATCTTGACCACTTTTGCGGGCTTCTTGGCAGCCATGCTGTCCTGGATGCGCGGCATTTCTCAAGCGCGCGCTGCAGCCTTGGCCATGGGCTTTCCAGTTTCTTTGTGGCTGCTGGGAACGGCCAGTATTCCAGCATGGGTTTGGTTGCTGCCCTTGGCAGGCGTTATTTGGATTTATCCCATGCACGCATGGCGCGATGCGCCTGTGTTTCCAACGCCGCTAAAAGCGCTGCGAGAGATACCTAGATTTGCCATCTTGCCAGCTCAAGCCAAAATATTGGATGCTGGGTGCGGCGCAGGCGATGGCTTGAAGGCTTTGCGCGAAGCCTATGTCAACGCACAGTGGATTGGCATTGAATTTAGCCGTCCGCTTAGCTGGTTAGCCAAATTTAGATGCCCATGGGCCGAGGTTCGATGTGGCGACATTTGGGACGACCATTGGGGCGCGTACGACATGGTTTATTTATTTCAACGCCCAGAAACCATGCCCCGCGCTGTAGAAAAAGCCAAAGCTGAAATGAAGCCTGGCGCTTGGCTGGTTAGCTTAGAGTTTGAAGCTGCAGACCTTCAAGCAAATGCCAGCCCAGAGGCCAGCCCGGGCCGGCCGGTCTGGCTGTATCAAGCGCCCTTCAAAGCCAAGCTTCAGAAGCGATAGCCTAGACCAACGCCAATGAGGGTGGGGTTCAACTTCAGAACACCTTTGTCGTCAAGTCCTACATAAACATTGGTTTTGATGTTGACTTTTTTGAAGTCAATGTTGAAGCTTAAATTTTTGTCGATAGGAAAATCTACGCCCGCTTGAATGGCTGTGCCCCAACTGTGGCTGTCAAGGTTGGCGCCACCATCTAGCAAGTTGACTTGCGTAATTTGAGTGTAGTTAACGCCAGCACCCACATAAGGCTTCATGCCAGATACGGTGTCAAAGTGGTATTGCAATGTCAGAGTGGGTGGCAAGTGTTTGAAGGTGCCAATGTCTGTGGCCAATACGCTTGAGTTGACGGTTTGTTTTTGTGGCACTGTCAAAACCAATTCGGCGGCAACGTTTTTATTGAAGAAATATGTGATGTCTATTTCTGGAATTGTTTTGTTGTTAACAGTCAGTCCCAAGCCCGTGGCATCTTTGTTGGCCATATCGATGCCAACAGCGCGCGCGCGAACCATCCAGGGACCTTCTTGTGCAAAAGCAGCGCCAGTCAAGAGGGCACAAACAGCAGTGGTAACGATGAGTTTTTTCATGATTGATTTCCTTAGTTGAACGGTCTCAAAACCGTTAACTTATTAAAAATCAATCATGTGGCACAAGCCTTGAGGTGCATCAAGCTTGCTCACACAGCAAGTTGATGCAAGTCAAACAAATCAAATTGGCGATCCGTGCGTGACTATCAGTGCGCCAAAATTTTGGACAAGAAATCTTGCGTCCGCTCGTTTTTAGGATTGGCAAAGAACTCCGTGGCAGTGTTCTGTTCCACAATTTGCCCTTGGTCCATGAAAATGACGCGGTCTGCCACAGAGCGGGCAAAGCCCATTTCGTGCGTGACACAAATCATGGTGATGCCTTGGTTGGCCAACTCCACCATGACGTCCAATACTTCGTTGATCATTTCGGGGTCGAGTGCCGAAGTGGGTTCATCAAACAACATGATCTTGGGTGTGAGGCACAAAGAACGCGCAATGGCCACACGTTGTTGCTGCCCGCCAGACAGCTGCAGGGGGTACTTGTTGGCTTGCTCGGCAATTTGCACACGCTTGAGTTGTTGCATGGCGCGCTCTTCGGCTTCTGCCTTGGGAATTTTGCCAACCCACATGGGCGCCAGTGTGAGGTTTTCCAAAACGGTAAGGTGCGGAAACAAGTTGAACTGCTGAAACACCATGCCCACTTGGCGGCGTACCGCTTCAATGGACTTGACGTCGTCGGTCAGTTCGGTGCCGTCCACTGTCAGGGTGCCCGCTTGATGGACTTCCAATCGGTTGACGCAGCGAATGAGCGTGCTCTTGCCAGAGCCTGAAGGGCCGCACACCACAATGCGCTCGCCTTTGGCCACCGACAAGTCGATGTCACGCAACACGTGGAACTCGCCGTACCACTTGTTGACTTTAGAAAATTCGATGATGGGACTTGATGTACTCACTTCACTGTCTCCGTGTTCCAGTATTCAGATGGGATTCCAGCCATTGGCTGTAGCGCGACATGGCAAAGCATGCAACGAAATAAATGGCGGCCACAAAAATTTGACCTTCTATGAAGAACTTACGCCAGTCGGCATCGCCCAACGCCAATTGGACTGCGCCTGTGAGGTCGTACAAACTCACAATGGTGACCAAGGAAGTGTCTTTGAAGGCGCCAATGAAGGTGTTCACAATGGCTGGTACCACCAAACGCAATGCTTGGGGCAACACAATCATGCGCTGAATTTGCCAGTAGCTAAGGCCCAATGAATGCGCAGCTTCTACTTGGCCTTTGGGCAAAACTTGCAGGCCACCCCGAATGACTTCTGCCAAATAAGCAGCCGTAAACAAAGTCATGCCAATGAGCACGCGCACCAACACATCAATCTTGGTGCCTTGTGGCATGAAAAGTGGCAAGATGAAAGAAGCCATGAAGAGCACCGAGATGAGCGGTACACCCCTGACAAATTCTACAAACACCACGCACAAAGTGCGAATGGCAGGCAAGTCGGATTGACGTCCTAAAGCCAGCAAAATGGCCAAAGGAAATGCCACCACCAAACTCACACTGGACAGTAACAATGTGAGTGGCAAGCCGCCCCAGCGTGCGGTTTCAACCAAGGTCAAGCCTGCAAAGCCGCCATACATCAAGCCAAAGAAAAATGCATAGACCAAGACCCACGCCACCACCAGGGCAGGTCGCCAGAATGTGCGCAGGCAAGACAGGACAAGCAAAAGCACCAATACCGAGCTGGCCACCAAGGGGCGCCATTGCTCATCAAAGGGATAGCGGCCGAACAAAATCAGCCGGCCTTTTTCTGCTACCACGCCCCAGCATGCACCCAGTCCGTGGGCAGCACGGCATGCTGCGTTGTCGGCTTCGGCCACTGCGTACCAAACGGTCCAGTTAAAGATGGGCGGTATGGCCCACACCAGCAGCGCCACAAACAACACCGTTAGAAAAGTGTTGAAGGGCCCATCAAAAAAGCTGCGTTGTACCCAAGCCCAAGCACCCGTCTCGTTGGTGGGGGGACGGCGTGCTGCGATGGGTTCGAAATGTTGTTGGTAACCGGTGCTTGTCATCATCGGTCCTTGATCCGCATGCGGCGGTTGTAAACGTTCATGCCTGCAGAGGTGAGCAAGCTTAGGCTTAAATAAATGAGCATGACCAATGCAATGCACTCAATGGCGCGACCGGTTTGATTCAAAGCGGTTGAGCTGATGGACACCAAATCGGGATAGCCCACAGCCACGGCCAAAGAAGAGTTTTTGATGAGGTTGAGGTATTGGCTGGTCAGTGGCGGAATGATGACTCGCATGGCTTGTGGCAACTGAATCAAGCGCAATTCTTGTGTGCGCTTTAGGCCAAGTGCTACGGCGGCTTCGTGTTGGCCAAACGACACCGATTGAATGCCTGCACGCACCACCTCTGCAATATAGCCAGAGGTGTACACCGTTAGGCCCACCAATAAAGTGAGGTACTCGGGCGTGACGGAGCCTCCGCCCACCACGCTAATTTCGGTAATTTCTGGAATATTCAATTCAGAAGGTGCACCACCTACAAGCCAGCCAATGAAGCCGCACAAAATGAACAGGCCCAAACCTGGCAAGAAACTGGGCTTGGCAATGCCTGTGACTTCAAATTGTTGGTGCACTCTGCGAGTCCAAAGTTTCCAAGCGACCACTCCCACACACAAACCAAGCAAAGTGCCCCAGTGGCCAGGTTCCCAAACAGGCATGGGGTACTGCAAACCATTCTTGCTAAAAAAGACGCCTTCCAAAGGTCTGAGCGGCGACTCGATGGGGGGCAGCAATTCGGTCATGGCAAAGTACCACATGAACAACTGCAGCAACAAGGGAATGTTGCGAGTGACTTCAACATAGCTGCTGCACAGCGCCTTGACCAAGGTGTTTTTGCTTAGGCGACCAATGGCAATGAGTGTGCCCAGTACCGTAGACAGCACCAGGCCTACAAGTGCTACGCGCAGTGTGTTGGACAAGCCAACAAGGTAGGCCACCAAATAGTTTTGCGAAGAGTCAAACTCAAACAAGCTTTCGCCAATGCCAAAGCCAGCGGGCTGCAAAAAGAAATCAAAACCACTTTGAATGCCGCGCGCGCGCATGTTGGCAAAGGTGTTAGACATGAGGTAAGCCAACGCCAACGCCAAGCCCACAATGGCCAGTATTTGATAGATGAGTCCACGAAAGGCTTGGCTGCGCCAAGACCATTGACGTTTGGGAGGAGGAGGGGTGCTCATGGGAGTAAATCGGCCCGCACTAGGCGGGCCGTCTTCGTTGCTAAGGGCCTAAATGGATTAACGCACGGGTGGTGCGTACATCAAGCCGCCTTTGTTCCATTGGTTGTTCAAACCACGTGGCAATTTCAAAGTTGACTTGGGACCGACGTTGCGCTCAAACATTTCGCCATAGTTGCCAACGGCTTTAATGGCACGGTAGGCCCATTCTTTGTCCAAGCCGAGCAATTTGCCGGTGTCTTCAGAAGTGCCCAAGATGCGCTGAATCACAGGATCTGTGCTGCTCTTCATTTGGTCAACGTTGGCTTGTGTGATGCCATATTCTTCGGCTTCAATGAGGGCGTAAACAACCCACTTCACAATGGCAAAGAACTCGTCATCACCGCGGCGAACGCTAGGGCCAAGGGGCTCTTTGGAGATGAGTTCAGGCAAGATGACGTGATCATCTGGATTGGTTGCTTCTTTGTTACGCACTGAAGCCAATCCAGAGGCATCGGTGGTGTAAGCCTGGCAGCGGCCTGCGAAGTAAGCCTTGTTGGCAGCTTCCTGGGTGTCAAACACCACAGGCTTCATGTTGAGCTTCATGACTTTGGAGTAGTCATTCAGGTTCTTTTCTGTGGTGGTGCCAGATTGCACGCAAACCGTAGCGCCTTTGAGCTTGGTGGCGCTGGTAATTTTTGATTTCTTGGGAACCATGAAGCCTTGGCCATCATAGTAAATGGTGCCGGTAAAGTGCAGGCCCAAAGACGCGTCGCGGTTCAGAGTCCAAGTGGTGTTGCGTGACAAGATGTCAATTTCGCCAGCTTGCAAAACAGCAAAACGCTGCGCTGCATTCAGGGGGGTGTATTTGATTTTGGTGGGGTCGTTAAGCAATGTGGCAGCAACGGCCTTGCAAACGTCAACATCCAAACCAGCCCAAACGCCTTGGCTGTCGGCGGCAGCAAAGCCTGGCAGGCTAGGGTTGACGCCGCAGTTTAGGGTGCCGCGTGCTTTGATGGCATCGATGGTTTTGCCGGCAAATGCGGGCGTGGCCAATGAGCCGAGCAATGCCAAAGCTGCTGTGGCCAGCAATGGACGTTGAATCAATTTCCGAATGGATTTCATGGAGTAGCTCCGAAAGTGACAAAAGCATATTTTGCATGAAAAAATGCGCCTAATACTGCGGGTTAGTGCTGACATTTTTCACTGAAAATTTGTGAAAGCCCCCTTAAAAGAACTTAAAGGTCTTTGAAAGCCGATGTAATGTGGGCTTCAAAAACCGCTGGATCGCCCAAAGCTTGGGCATTGAGCAACGCAAGTTTGACCAAGAACAATTCTGATTTGTCAGGACCCGCTTGGTCAATGGCTTCTGCCAAGTTGTCATAAACTTTTTCGAGGCCTGCAATGTCTAGGGAAGTCGGTTTGTTCATTGCATCAATGCTTTCTTCAAACTTTGGCCAATTTGCGCTGCATTCAATTGTGACCATCGCGCGCAAATGTGTTGATCGGG
>CANKXC010000105.1 GCA_947487355.1 Comamonadaceae bacterium
CAGCAGCCTGAGCCCACGCATTAGACGAACCCATCGTAAAAGCCAATCCTAAGCTGGCTAGCAACACGTGACCTGCTATTTTTTGTTTCATGATGTCTCCCTTTGTTTGTGAAATGTCTAATTTGAATTATTCAATGCCGTGCATTGCCAGCATCGTTTTCATTCGGTGCAATGCCAGGTCTGGATGCTCGAGCAAATTGGCAGCGTCGGCCAATTTGAACAACTCAGCCAAGTGAATCACTGATCGAGTGCTCTGTTGTCCACCCACCATGGTGAAATGTTTTTGATGGCCATTGAGCCAGGCCATGAAAACTACACCCGTTTTGTAGAACCTTGTCGGTGCTTTGAAAATATGACGCGACAAGGGCACTGTTGGTCCCAAGATGGCGTGAAATTTTTCTAAATTACCCTGAGCTAATTCACCCAATGCAGCGCTGGCTGCAGGTGCGATGGCATCAAAAATTCCCAACAAAGCGTCACTCTGCTGATGCACCAAATGGTCACCCTGACCATCACCAGCAATTAATTCTGCATAGTTGAAATCATCGCCGGTGTACATTCGAACGTTGGCAGGCAAGCGCCTGCGCATCTTTATTTCTTTGTCTTTGTCGAGCAAAGAAATTTTGATGCCGTCCACTTTATTGGCATGAGCTTGAATGATGCCCAGCGCCGTGTCCATGGCCTTGTCTGTGTCTTTGTTGCCCCAATAACCCGTCAGTGCAGGGTCGAACATATCGCCTAGCCAGTGCAGCAGAACGGGTTGTTTGGCCTGACTCAAAATTCTGTCGTAAACACGTTCGTAATCGGCTGGCGATTGGGCCACGCGCGCCAAGGCACGGCTGGCCATGATGATGAGCTTGCCACCTAACTTTTCTATGGCCTCCATTTGAAATTCATACGCAGCAATCACTTCGTCAACCGTGCTTACGCTGTCTAAATTCAAATGATCGGTGCCACAGCCCGAAGCCAATAATGCACCCGGCACATCTTTAGAGGCCTCAATAGATCGTTGAATGAGCAAGAGCGATGTGGGCCAATCTAAGCCCATGCCACGCTGCGCTGTGTCCATGGCTTCGGCCACGCCCAAGCCCAATTTCCACAAATGTTTTCTGTAGGCAATGGTGGCATCCCAGTCAACTGCGCAATCGAGCCATGGATCGTGTGGGGCCATTGGATTGGACACCACGTGGGCAGCCGAGTAAGCAATGCGATTGAACTTGATACCAGGCTTGGGTTGAATGGGCGTCGTGCCCACCAACTCATAAGACTCAAGTTGGCCGTACGAATTGGGTAATTGAATGCCTTGGGCCATGTTGCACCTTAAATTTTGAGTGGTGCAACATCGACCCAGCGACGCTCTTGCCAAGACTGCAAGGCCGCCTCCACCAACTGAACGCCTTTGGCGCCCTCAGGCAATGTCCAGCGATAGGGTTCGTTTTCAACGATGTGACGGATGAAACATTCCCACTGAATTTTGAAACCGTTGTCGTAGAACTGCGTGTCAGGAACTTCTTGCCATTGGTCTGTGAAGGTCATGGTTTGTTTCACATCGGGGTTCCATACAGGACGCGGCGTATTGACTCTGCTTTGAGCCTTGCAAGCTTGCAGTCCAGCCACCGCTGAACCATGCGTGCCATCGACATGGAAGGTAACCAAATCTTCACGATTGACGCGCGTGGTCCAAGAACTGTTTACCTGAGCGACCACATGTTCGCCTTGATGCCCCTTCAACTCGAAGGTGGCATAAGCTGCGTCATCGGCTGTGCATTCATAAGGCTTGTTGGCCTCATCCCAACGCGTTGGAATGTGTGTGGCACCCAAGCAAGAAACCGATTGAACTTCGCCAAACAGGTTGTCAAGTACATACCGCCAGTGACACACCATGTCCAAAATAATGCCGCCACCATCTTCTTTGCGATAGTTCCAGCTGGGACGTTGAATAGGCTGAAGGTCGCCTTCAAAAACCCAGTAGCCAAACTCAATGCGCACGCTAAGCATCTTGCCAAAGAAGCCTGCTTTTCTGAGCATGTCGAGTTTACGAAGGCCGGGCAAAAACAACTTGTCTTGAACAGCACCGTGCTTGACACCTGATTTTTCGGCAAGGCGCGCAATTTCTACCGCTTCGTTCAGGTTGGTTGCAATGGGTTTTTCGCAATACACATGCTTGCCAGCCTGAATGGCTTTTGCAAGCAGCGTAGGACGCATTTGCGTAGTACCGGCATCAAAGAACACTGTGTCATCTTTGTTTGCAAGCGCCTTGTCGAGGTCTGTACCAAAACGGCTGATGCCATTGGCCTTGGCCAAGGCTTCAATTTTTTCAGCATTGCGACCAATCAGAATAGGATCGGGCATGACCTTATCGCCGTTGGATAAAGTGACACCGCCCTGATTGCGAATGGCAACAATTGAACGAATTAAGTGTTGGTTCATTCCCATGCGACCGGTTACGCCGTGCATGATGATGCCAAGTCTTTGTACTGCCATAAATTTTCTCTTTTGCGTTTGGATGGTGAAGGTGTTTGTCGCGAATTAAGGCGCAGGTGAAAGTCCAGCCGCCTTCACCAACACAGCATTGCTCTTAATTTCATCGCGAATGTAGGCGTCAAATTGCTCTGGCTTCATGGTCCAAGCATCTGCACCCAATGTCGTAAAGCGCTCTTTGACTTCTGGCGTTGCAAGTGCTTTCACCACTTCATCATTCAAACGATTGACAACATCTCGTGGCGTTTTAGATGGCACCATCATGCCAATCCAAAAGTTAAATTCGGAGCCTGGCACACCGGCTTCAGCAGTAGTGGGCACTTGCGGCAAAGCGCTTGCTCGCTTAGACGAGCCAACGGCCAGCGGTACCAACTGGCCATTTCGAATTTGACCAATCACTGGGGCAATGGGCGAGAAGTAGTAGTCCACTCGACCCGCAATAACTTCCGTAACCGCTTCGCTTGAACCTTTGAATGGAATGTTGGTTGCTTCAATCTTTGCAGCCAATTTGAATTTCTCAGCATTCAAGTGCGTCGCGCTGCCCTGACCTGCTGAAGCAAAGTTCATGCTGCCAGGCTTGGCCCGCGCAGCAGTCAACAGTTCTTGCAATGTTTTGATGTTTTTGGCGGGCGACATCACCAGCACATTGGGCGTGCTGGAAATGGGGGTGACACCTACAAAATCATTCAAGGTATCGAACGGTAACTTGGCAAAGGTTGAAGGACTGACCGTATGCGATGAGGAGTGAACCATGATGGTGTAACCATCCGCTGCTGAGGTTGCCACTGCCTGTTGACCAATGGTGCCACTCGCACCACCGCGGTTGTCAATGACCAAAGGCTGACCCATGCTTTGGCTCATTTTGTCGGCAATGGCGCGCGCAATGATGTCTGTGGTGCTTCCAGCTGGGAATGGCACAACCACCTTGATGGGTTTGCTTGGATACCCTGCTTGGGCATAAGCCATGCCTGTCGTCAATGTGCTAATCGATGCAATCAGTGCCAGGGCAAAGCGGCGTGAACGGGTCATAAAGCCTCCTGAATTTGAGTCAATGAAGACAAACCTCAACGCAGACACCCTCAGTGAGGCAGGACTGCATTGAGCTTGATAATTCACCAATAAGTGAATAATTCATTTTGAAATGACTTAACGAAAGCGTCAACCAGATATCAAATCTAGTTTCTCAGGACATACCCTAGGATCACTTCACACATGTGAGACAAGCGCTCACTCTTGGCTTTGGGGCTCATCAAGTCGCGACCAAAGATAGAAGACAAGGTGGAATTGTTGGACAAGTAAAAATAGGAAAGCGCTGCGATGGACACATAAAGTTGCACCGGATCTATGCCGCCTCGGAACTCGCCGGAGAGCCGCCCCTTTTCTAATATCTCCCCCAATAATTCGATTAGTGGCGAGTTGAGCGCGCGCACATTGGGAGATTCTTGGATATGCCTTGCTTTATGCAGGTTGGCACTGTTAAGAAGGGTCAAAAACTCTGGATGCTCCAGGTAGTAATTCCAAGTGAATTCAACCAGGGTACGGATTGCGGTGGCAGGCTCAAGCGATTGCAAATTGAGCTTTTTTTCTTTTTCTCGAATTTGCTCATACGCGCTCTCAAGCACGGCTTGAAAGAGTTGGTCTTTGTCCGTGAAATAGTAATAGATCAACCGCTTGTTGAGGTTGGAGCGTTCTGCAATGCGGTCTATTCTTGCGCCAGCCAACCCAAAGAGCGCAAACTCTTCGAGGGCGGCATTTAAGATAACTGCACGAGACCTTTCGGCGTCGCGCGTCTTGATGATTGGTGAAGTTTTTTGGACACTCATGCCCCGAATAATTAACTATAACGTTAATTAAGTCAAGGGCAAGTGTTTTAAGCGGCAACCGGCTTGAACTGATACCCGTTGCCACTGGCTTCCATCGTGCCAAACGCGGGGAAGGGGAAGTGGAAGCCACCGGCCATCATTTTATCTTTGACCAACATGTCAAAGATGCGGCGGCGTGATGCACGTGCCATGGCTGGATTCATGTCAAACACCACAGACCAATCGGGGGCCCGAGCAAACAATGAAGGCACATTGGTGATGTCGGCCACGTAGGCAAACGACTGACCTTCAGAGTCCATACGGAACAATGTATGGCCTGGCGTGTGGCCAAAGGCTGCAACAGAAGTAATGCCAGGCGCCACCACCGCACCGGGCTCAAACTTGACCAACTGATCGCCACCCAAATTGCCCAGCGCACGGCGCACGGCCATGAAGGCGCCTTTCATGGCGGGTGGAGCAGCTTCCATACGGGCATCGTCCATCCAAAAAGCATGCTCGGGTGCGGGCACGTGAACGCGGGCGTTGGGGTAAACCAACTGACCTGCTTTGTTGCGCAAACCGTTGATGTGATCGCCGTGGTAATGACTCAACACCACGTTGTTGATATCGGTAGGCTTCAATCCCACAGCGGCCAATTGAGCAGCCAGTTTGCCAGTGGTGGGCGGGCCATTGTCGGCAAAGCCGGTGTCAAACAAATAGCGCTGATCGCCATTGATCAACAAGAAAGGGGTGAAGGGTATATCGATGTAGTCAGTGGGCAGGTTTTGGCTGGCCAGCATGGCTTTGACTTGCTCGAGGGGTGCGTTGGTTACAAACTCTTCGCCCAAGGGACGGCGCAACGCGCCATCGTTCAGGGCAATGACTTCCATCTTGCCGAGTTTCATGCGCTTAAAGCCTACGCTGGGCAAATCGGGCGGGCCAAAATTGGGGGCTGACTGCGACCAGACCGATGAAAAAGTGAGAGCGGATGCACCGGCAATGCCAGCTCCTAAAAATAAGCGACGGTCTAGCATGGTGAGGTCTCCTCAATTTTATAAAAACTCAATATACCAATGGCGTGCTAGCGCATGCAACGCTATTCCAAAATGTCCCTTTAGGTGAATTGGCACTCACGAACCCCAGTTTGGCAACTTGCGAAGTGGTATTTTCCTTACTATACTGTATTTTTGTACAGTATATTTCAAGCATGCCTACAAATGCTTTCATAACGCCCCAGCCTCTAGATACCACCGCCCCCAAGCTGTGGCTCAACATGTGTGCCTGGAAAGTGCCCGCTGGCTTTCCTTCGCCTGCGGCAGACCACACGCAAAAGCGCATCGACCTCAATGACCACCTCATTCGCAACAAAGAGGCCACCTTCATTTTCAAAGTGAAGGGCGACTCCATGGTGGGCGCGGGCATTTACGAAGGCGATGCTTTGGTCATAGACCGATCCATTGAAGCCAAGCACAACAACATTGTGTTGGCTGTGCTTAACAACGAGTTCACCGTGAAGCGTTTGTACAAACGCGGTGGCGTGGTGAAGTTGGTGGCTGAGAATAATTTGTACCCGCCCATTGTGGTGAAGAGTGGCGAAGAGCTCAGCATTTGGGGCGTGGTCACTTATAACTTGCACAAGTTGTATTGAGAGGTGCGCGCGCATGGCTTCGCAAGTACAGCAACCTGTGCAGCAGTTGGCTTTGATCGATTGCAACAACTTCTACGTCAGTTGCGAACGCTTGTTCCGCCCCGACCTGCGCAACGTGCCGGTGGT
>CANKXC010000106.1 GCA_947487355.1 Comamonadaceae bacterium
CCCTTGAGGCACATCCAGGTCGATGGAACTTGAGCCATTTGCGTGTGGTGGGCAATGGCGGCGCCTTGGTTTCTGCCCACGTTCAAGAACGGCTTAAAGCAGCAATCCCTCACATTGCACTTTCAAATGGCATGGGCTCGTCAGAGACTGGTCTGATGGGCAGTGGCGCCAAGCCCACCAAAGGTGATGGCTTCATGGTTTTAAAAGCACGCCCAGACTTGGCCGTGATCAGTGAAACACTTCAAAGTTTGAGCACGCCTGGCGACACAGGTATTTTGGCGCGCAGTGGTTACACGCCTGTGGCCTATTTTGGCGATGCCAAAAAGAGTGCCGAGGTCTTTGTGAAAATTGACGATCGCTTGTGGGTGTTGAGCGGCGATCAAGCCCGCATTGATGAAAATGGTGACATCGTGGTTTTGGGCCGTGGCTCACAGTGCATCAACACTGGTGGCGAAAAAGTTTTCCCAGAAGAAGTTGAAGAAGCAGCGCGCCGATATGCCGCTGTTGCCGATGTCTTGGTTGTGGGATTGCCCGACGAACGTTGGGGCCAAAAAGTGGTAGCCGTCATTGAACTAGCCAGCGATCAAGCATTTGACCGTCACGAGTTTGATCGAATTTGCCGTGAGAAATTGTCTGGCTATAAAGTACCCAAAGCGGTCTTCATTGCGCCTCAAATTAAGCGCAGCCCAGCAGGCAAAGCCGACTACCGTTGGGCCGCTGGCTTTGCCGCAGAAGCTGCGCCGTTAGTAGGTTAAGGCCTTGGTTTTGATCAGGGCCTGCAAATCAATCAGGTTCGGCTTCTGCGTCAATTCGGCTGCGCTTGCATCACTCACCAACCACAACAAGCTGGCGGCAATGGCTTCGGGCGTTGTGGCGCCATATTTTTTTGACAATTCAGCGTCTAAACCCAAAGTGGCTTGAGCGGCCTCGGTATTGACAAATCCCGGATTGACGCTGAACGCCAAAATACCTTTGTGTCCCCACTCGCGGTTGATGCAACCTGCCAGTCGCCCCATACCAGCCTTGGACGCGCCATAAGCAAATCCCCAGCCGCCTTGATTGGCCGCCATGGGAGGGTCGTACTGTCCCGCGCCCGAACCCACATTGATGATCTTGCCGCCCCCCTGCGCCATCATGTGCGGCAATACTTTTTTTGCCAGATGAAACGGCGCAACAACATTGCCGACAAGGCTGCGTTGCAAAGCGTCGTCGTCCAAATCAAGCAGCATGGCATTGACCTCGCGGTCTTGGTACACCGCGTTATTGATCAGCACATCGATGCGGCCAAAATGCTGGAGCGCATGATCAATGGCTGCGTCCATCGACTGGGCATCCATCAGGTCCATGCTTTGCATCAAAACCTGGGCACCGCAGGCCTGAATGGCTTGCGCTGTGTCTGTCAAACTGCCACGCAACAGCTGACCGTCTGTATATCGCAGCTGATGGCTTTGCGCTTGTTGGTGATGCAAAGTTCTAGCCGCAATGACAACTCGCCAACCTGCCTTGGCAAATGCAATGGCCGTGGCTGCGCCAATGCCGCGACTGGCACCTGTGACAAAAACTACTGGCGAAGACTCAGTCACTTGTGTTCCTTGTTCATCAAATTCCATTGCTGACGATACGCCTTCAGCGACATGCCCAACAACAAAGCCGTTGGAATTAAGAGGAGCATGACGGCGACCAAGGACCAACGCAAGGCCTGCGCACCCAAGCTGGGCGTGAGTAAATCGCTGATGACGCCTGTTAACAATGGGCCCACACCAATGCCAAACAGCGTGATAAAGAAATTGAGCAAGGCCGCTGCCACGCCACGCTCAGAGGAGCGCACCATGTGACTGATGGCACTGTAGGACAGCGAGGGCCACCAACTGCCAAAGAATCCAAAGGCAATTGAAAATGCCATGGCGTGTGGAATCTTTAAACCAGCCCATGCCCAATAACCTTCAGCAGGCCACAACAAAAATGCCACAGCGCAAGGCAGCGAAATGAGGACACCTAACATGGGCAA
This sequence comes from Comamonadaceae bacterium, assembly GCA_947487355.1. Classification (GTDB taxonomy): domain Bacteria; phylum Pseudomonadota; class Gammaproteobacteria; order Burkholderiales; family Burkholderiaceae_C; genus Limnohabitans_A. Next base: position 2,009 of record CANKXC010000106.1, read on the forward strand.
ACCCACTTGCCAACGCACATCGCGTTGTACCAAGCGATCGCATAACCAACCACTGAACAAACCACCCACCAGTGCACCAAAGCCACTGGCAAAACCAAACATGAGTCCTGCATGCGCCAAACTCAAACCATGCGTTCTGACCAAAAAACTCGGCGTCCAAACGCCGTAAGCATATCCCGCCAAACCAGCAATGCCACAGGCAAACGCAACACGCCTGAAAGCGGGCATTTGCAACAGTCGATAGATTTGCTTCCACAATGACTCTGCGGGGGCCAAGGGCTCACTCTGTACAACTGGCTGGTCAAAACCACCTCGAACCGGTTCTTTGACAAGCCACCAGACCAGCAAGCCCAAAACAATACCGGGCACGCCAAAAAATAAAAATGTAGCTCGCCATCCATATTGCTGCGCAATCCAACCGCCCAAAGACAGTCCAATGACCACCGCCAAATTGGGGCCCGTCATGAACAAGCTAATGACTGTCGAACGTTGCTTGGGTGGGTACAAATCTGACACCAAGGAAATAGATGGTGCCATGCCGCCCGCCTCTCCAATGGCCACCGACATCCGGGACAAAAGCAACTGCCAAAACTGACCAGCAAAGCCACAGGCCACAGTGGCCAGACTCCAAAGTGAGCAACAAACGGCCACAATCATGCGGCGGTTGTACTTGTCCGAGAGCTTGCCTACAGGAACGCCCAGTGCGGCATAAAAAAGGCCAAAGGCCAGTCCACTGAGCAAGCCCATTTGGGTATCGCTTGCACCAAACTCGTTCTTGATGGGCTCCATCAAGATGGCAATGATCTGCCGATCAATGACTGAAAAGATATAAACCAGCGCCAAGAGCGCCAAGCTGAGGTGCGTGCGCCATGTCACCGAAGGGGCTGTTTTGAGATTCATAGGCGCATGTTCACGCATTCGCAAAGTTAGCGCCATCGTCTTTTTAGACTAAGCGACGCCACTCATAGCTTGATAGCATGATGTTTTGGCACGCAAGCCTATGTACCTTAGGAGATCCCATGTCTGCATCTGACAACCAAGTCATTCAGTCACTGCCCCAGTTGCTAGCATTGCAACAAACCGCATTCAGATCAGAAGGCCCTGTGAGTGCCGCCACTCGCAAAGACCGGTTGCAGCGTGTGATTGACATGTTGATTAAACATTGCGATCCCTTTTGCGCAACCATGGAAGCCGACTTCGGTGGCCGATCGCCCGTGTTTTCAATGATGAACGATGTGGCAGGTTCCTTGGGCTCTTTAAAACATGCCAGAGATCATTTGGACAATTGGATGCAAGACCAAACGCGCCCTAGCGTTCAACCCTTTGATGCATTTGGCGCCACTGCTTGGGTCAAGTACCAACCCAAAGGTGTGGTTGGCATCATTGGCACTTGGAATGCACCGCTGTTTACTTTGTTGTCGCCTTTGGCCAGCGTATTTGCTGCTGGCAATCGCGCCGTCCTCAAACCTTCGGAAATTGCCCCACGCACAGCAGAATTGTTGCAACAGGCTGTAGCTGAATTTTTCAAAGCAGATGAATTGACTGTTGTCCAAGGTGGCCCTGCTGTGGCTGCAGAATTTTCTAAACAAGCATGGAACCACTTGGTCTTTACGGGAGCCACCAGTGTTGGCAAACTCATCATGAAGGCTGCCTCCGAAAATCTGGTGCCCGTCACATTGGAATTGGGCGGTAAATCACCGGTCATCATTGGCACCGGCGCCAACATTGCCAATGCGGCTGAACGCATTGCGGTGGGCAAAGGTGCCAACTCAGGTCAGTTGTGCGTTTCACCCGATGTGGTATGGGTTCATGAAACAGAATTAGAAACGTTGCTGACTGAAATTCAATCTGTTTATCAAGGCCTCTTTCCAACCACTGCCGACAACATCGACGTCACACCTATTGTGAATGAAAGGCACCTCGACCGCGTTTCGTCTTATGTGAAAGATGCCGATGCCAAGGGCGCAAGGATTGTGGTGGCCGGCGATGACAATGCCGCCCATCGTCGTCTGCCACTTCGCATGGTGGTTAATCCAAGCGCCGACAGTGAGATTGCCACGTATGAAATTTTTGGTCCCGCATTGGTAATTCGAACCTACCAAACTTTGAAGCAAGCCGTGGCTGAGATCAATGCTGGCGAACGCCCTCTTGCGCTATATTATTTTGGCACTGACAGCTCAGAGCAGGCTTGGGTTTTAGACCACACGCTGTCTGGCGGTGTGTCACTCAACGATGTAGTGATGCACCCCGCCTTGCACGATGCACCTTTTGGTGGTGTTGGGGCATCTGGTATGGGTCATTACCATGGCCATGAAGGCTTCTTGGAATTTAGCCATGCGCGCAGTGTGTACAGCGCTGGCGGTCATGACCCACGACGCGAATGGGGCATGCTGCCGCCTTACAGCGAGCAATTTGCCCAAATGATTCGAGGCGCTATCACCCCTTGAGCGCCTTAAGCGTCTTAAGCACCATCGACCAAGCCTTGGGCATGGTCAATGGCGGCATACACCATGGTGGGCTGCAGAATTAGCGTCAGCAACAAACCAAAAACGCCCTTGAACCAAGCGTAGTCGCTGCCCACAATTTCGGGGCTGCCCAACAATTGAAGTAAGACGACGCACACGCCCCCCACCAAAGTCATGCCCATGAGGCCAATGACCAAAGTGCCCGTCCATAAACCTCTAGGCATGAATTTCAACAACTTGGGGGGCGGCAAGGCTTCCAATTGCGGTGCAGTGCCTTGACGAAATTGCCGGCCTAAAAGAGGCCTCAAAATGAGCCAACTGATGGCTGGCAATAAGAAGCCTGTGGCCATCAAGTCAATGGCGTAGGCACCCTGAGTCCACAAGCCCAGTGCCGCTGTATGGCGATGCATTGACCACGCAATCAAGCCGTTGATCAAACCATTGATCAAACCGGGGGTGAGTTGCTGAGTAAGAAAAAATTGGGCAGGCTTCATGGTTGTCCATCGAGTTAGCGCGCAGCGTTGAAAGTCAGGATAAATTAGCCGCAATGACCAAGACATCGTCCATTTGCGTCATTACAAAGCTTTGATTTGGGCCGAGTATCTGGCATCGATCATTCACTGACAAGGTGTAACCGTTATGACACAAGTTGCCGCCAACCATTCCACATCTTCGCTTTTTTCCTTGAATGGTCAAGTGGCCATCGTGACCGGTGCCGGCAAGGGCATTGGCCGCGCGTGCGCACTGACACTGGCGCAAGCAGGTGCCGATGTGGCTCTGACGGCTAGAACTCAAGCCGACTTGGACAAAGTAGCCGCAGAAATTAGAGCCATGGGCCGCCGAGCCATTGTGGTGGCAGGTGACATTTCCCAAGAAGCCACCATGGACACCTTGGTTGCCGAAACGCTAAAGACCCTGGGCAAAATCACAATCCTAATTAACAACGCTGGCGGTGCCGGCCCCAATAGCCCACTCAAAATGGGTGGCACCGACTTCAGCGCAGTATTGGCTTGGAACGTCACACCCGCCTACTTGATGATTCAAAAAACTGCCAAGGCCATGCGCGAAGCGGGCGGCGGCGCAGTGGTCAATATTTCTTCAGTGGCCGCACGCTATGCGCAAAAGCATTTCAGTGCATATGGCGCCGCCAAAGCAGCACTCAATCAAATGACGCGCAATTTGGCCCAAGACTTTGGGCCCGCCATTCGCATCAACGCCATTGAGCCAGGCACCATCATGACGGAAGCGCTTGCGCCATTCTTGACACCAGAACGAACTGAGCGAATGTTGTCCAGCACACCCATGGGCCGTTTGGGTCAACCTGAGGACATTGCAGCATCTGCACTCTTCTTGGTATCGCCTGCTTCATCTTGGATCACAGGCAAAATTTTGGGCGTTGATGGTGGCGTGGAAGCACCGAACTTTTAACTCGAGAAATTGACTTCAATTGATTCAAGTCAAGACATTTCTTGTGCCATATTGAAACATCTCGTCTGTATGGAGTAGGACACCAAGTCATGCCAGTCCTACATTGAAGAAGTCTAAAACGACGACTTCAACTCTAGGAGACTTTCATGAAAA
>CANKXC010000107.1 GCA_947487355.1 Comamonadaceae bacterium
CCAGCGCATGAGCAAGCTGCCAATTAAATCGGCATGATCAGCAAAGTGCCAATAAAAACTACCCCGAGTCACCTTCAATTTCTCAGCAATCGACAACACCTTGACTTGGTCAAATCCTCCTGCAACCACTGCCCGAAATGCCTCATCGAGCCAATCGTCACGCGTGAGGCGAATAGGTTCAATGGCTGGTTTTTTGGGGGCTTGCATATTTTTTTGTAATTAATTTTCCGATCATGACCCATTTTGCATCAGGCCAAAGTTCCTCCAAATCAAGGAAGGTCTTTTGATAGCGAAAACCCTGAACCTTGAAGCAGGGTTCATGTGCTAAAGTTATGCATCAATACACATGTGTATGGAATATATTTTGCACGATGTTAAGCTGGCTCAAAAGTCATTGAAATAGGTTTTTTTAAATGGCCCTGCGAAGTCTCAAAAGCTGGTTGATGCCTATCATCAGCAAGCGCCTTCTATCGAGAGAACGCCTTCTTCAGCAACGCCTAAGCGCTGAAAGAAAGCGTTCCGCCCAAAATCGCCCTCATGTCTTGCATTTTTTTCATCAAGCAGCCGATCCCTACTCTCAACTATTGGCCAGCGTCCTGCCAAAGCTGTTGCAAAAATTCAAGGTGGCCTTAGAAACCCACCCCATCAATGCCCCTTCCGATTCCGCTGTACCAGAACGTGAGCGGCTTCAGGTTTACAGCCAATTGGATGCAACGCGATTGGCATCACAGCATCAAATTGCTTGGACTTTTAACGAAGCTGAAGCGCTTCAAAATGCAAGTTCAACACCCCAAAATGCAAGCAACAATGCAAGGCAAAGAAAATGGGGGCACTATTTAGGCGCCACCATTTACTACGAAGGCGAGTGGTATTGGGGCATCGATCGTTTGCATCATCTCGAAGAAAGATTGAATGATTTGGGATTGTGTCAAGGCGTCTACAGCGGCCCGCTTTTTCGATCTGTTCAATACCAAACTTTCGAGCATGCGCCTCAAGGGACGCACATCGATTTTTTCTTTTCTCTGAGAAGCCCTTATTCGGCCATCTCAGCCGCCAAAGTTTTTGAATGGGCCAAAAAAGTTGGTGTTCAAGTCAACTTGCGTTATGTGCTGCCCATGGCCATGCGAGGCTTGCCTGTGCCTGCAGAAAAACGCCAATACATCAGCCGAGATGCCGCACGCGAGGCCTTTGTGCAAGGCGTGCCCTTTGGCTGCCTCAACGACCCGCTGGGGAAACCCACAGAGCGAGGCTTGGCACTCATGCCTTTTGCTGAAATGCACGATGCAGGCGAAACCTATGTTCAATCATTCATGCAAGGCGTTTGGTCTGAAGGATTGGACGCCGGCACTGATTCACACCTTCAAATCATTGTGGAGCGTGCAGGACTAAGTTGGTCTGCAGCCAAAGACGTTCTCAAAAGCCAGCCCAACGACACGCATTGGCGCGCCATTGCAGAACAAAACAGACAAGCATTGTTTTCTTTAGGCTTGTGGGGGGTTCCTTCTTTCCGATTCGAAGACACTGCTGCCTGGGGCCAAGACAGGTTCTGGGTCATTGAAAAAGCTTTGCACGATAAGTTCAACACGGCAACAACTCTATCAACATGACAATGCGCCAGCGTCTCTACAACACATGCATGGCCGCCTTGGCCGCAATGCTTTTGGTCAGCAGCTTCAGCGCTTGGGCAAAACGTCCCAACCTGGTGGTGATGCTGGCAGACGATTGGGGCTACAGCGATGTAGGCGCCTTTGGCAGTGAGATTCACACGCCGCATTTGAATCAACTGGCGCAAAATGGCACGCGCTTTTCAAACTTTCACGTCAGTGCATCTTGCTCCCCTACCCGCTCGATGCTGTTAACGGGTGTGGACAATCACTTGAATGGTGTTGGCAATATGCGCGAGACCATTCCTCAGTCACATGTAGGGCGGGCAGGTTATTTGAGTGTGCTCAACAACCGCGTGGTGACTGTGGCCACATTGCTCCAAGACAGCGGCTACCGCACCTATGTGGCGGGCAAATGGCATGTTGGCAAGGAACCCCACAACCTGCCTCCCGCAAGAGGCTTTGACCGCTCTCTGGTGATGGGTGACAGTGGCTCCGACAACTGGGAAACAGGCAAGCTGTATTTGGACCTGACCGACAAAGTTTATTGGTATGAGAATGGGCAAGAAGCCAAAATGCCCAAAGAGTTTTACTCGTCAGAGTTCTATATCAGCAAAACTTTGGACTATCTCAAAACCGACGCCAAATCGGACAAACCATTCTTTGCGTATGTGGCTTTTCAGGCCAACCACATTCCGCTGCAAGCACCACAAGAATTCATCGACAAATACAAAGGCAAATACGACCAAGGCTGGGATGTGCTTCGACAAGAACGACGCAACAAAGCCATCGAATTGGGTTTGTTGCCAGCCAATACGCCGATGGCTGCACTACCAAGTACCCACATTGCTTGGGACTCTTTAAGCCCCGCCGACAAAGCCTATCACGCTAGGCGCATGGAGGTCTATGCGGCCATGGCAGAAGCCATGGACCATCACATTGGCCGGCTCATGGCGCACCTCAAAGAAACAGGCGAATACGACAACACTGTGTTTGTATTCTTATCGGACAACGGTGCAGAAGCTTCTGACCCCTACGCATTGGCAGTGGGTCGTTGGTGGCTGGATCAACATTACAACCGTGACATTGACAAGCTTGGCAGCAAAGGCGCCTACAGCATCATTGGCCCCCAATGGGCCAGTGCTGCCACTTCACCATTGAGTACCTACAAGTTTTATGCGGGTGAAGGCGGCATTCGTGTGCCCTTGATTATTTCGGGCGTACCGTCCAAGCGGAAAGACGACAAACCTCGCATTCACCACAGCCTGACGCATGTCAATGACATCGTGCCCACCTTGTTGGACTTGGCACAAGTTCAACATCCCGGTAGCAGCTACAAAGGACAAAGCATCTATCCACTGAGTGGCCACAGCCTCTTGCCTGTCATTTCTGGCAACGCCATACGCGTCCGTAGCCCTGATGAAATTTTGGGTTATGAGTTGTCCGGCAATTCGGCTTTGTTCAAGGGCGATTACAAACTGGTCAGCAATTTGGCGCCTGTGGGTGATGGCAAATGGCACCTCTACAACATCATGACCGATCCGGGCGAGACCAAAGATCTGCAACTCAAATTGCCTGAGTTATTTCAAAGTATGCAGGCCGATTACGCCAAATGGGCCAAAGCCAATGGCGTGTTGACCATGCCTGAAGGGTACGACCCCATTCAGCAGGTCATCATCAACTCTTTGGTGTTTGTTTACTGGCCGCGTTATCAGTGGCACTTGTTGGGCTTTGTCATTTTGCTAACGGCAGGCACGGCTTGGGCGTGGCGCAGACGACGCGCCAGAAGAACGGCCTAGCATGCAAAACTCTGGCTACTTTGACAGTCCATGGCCTGGCGAAGACGCAGGCCCCGCAAGATTGCAAACAGCCCCATTGACCTGCGCGCTGAACATCGAGGCAGGCGCATCGCTTCAAGCCACGAGCCGACGCACACAGATGTCCACCATGACAGTGTTGGGCGCGCCAGGTGAAGTTTTTTTATTAACCCATTCGGTACTCAGATCACATCTAGGCTTCTCAACCAGTGCCACCGTGAGTTTGATTGACCCCATCACACTCAAAACCATACGGCAGTCTATTCCCCTAAGCGGTGGCCCAATGTGGCCCGGCGGCATGGCCGTGCATGCCAATGGCAGTTTGATCGTTGTGTACGGCAGGTATGCCCATAAACTGGACCGTCAGTGCAATTTACTCAAATCGTATTTGTTGCCCATTCAGGAAGCCTACAACTCGTTTGTGGTGTTGGGCAACGGTTTGATCGTGACCAAAAATTTGTCGGACTCTACGCAAGCACAACTCACCACCCTGCACCCAGAGTCATTCAAATCTGCATGCAACGACGTCATTTGCCCTGAGGCTTCTATTGCTCGCTTGAGTGCCATTGACAACACGGTCTATGTGGTGGGTGTTTCGCGTGTTTGGCGATACCACTGGCACGAAGCCTCACAACGACTCGTTCGCGATACAACATGGCAATGCCATTACCTTCAAAATGCTTCACAAAGTTATGCATGGGACATGGTGATTGATGGCGACAACGGTTGGTTGATGGACAACGGCCAACACAACTACAAGATGAGCATGTTGGGTGCAGGACAAAACAAAGCGGCCAATCGTTTGATTCGCATTTCACTTAAGCAATCAGATTCATTTCAGACTTGGCCAGTAAGTGGTCTGCCATTTGGCAGCATCACCAATCCTCCATTGGTGGATGTGGCTAGGCGAATTGTTGTGGGTTTTGATTCAGCCAATCAACACTTAAATGCGTGGCGAATCATTGCTAAACCAGATTTAGCAGATTCAACAGACTCTTCAGATGTTCAATTGGAAGATCTTTGGCATCTGCCTGAAATGGGAACTGCCAGTCACTTGCTTTTATTCCCCAGTTCGGGTGAATTGTGCGTTAATGACTACAAGCGTTTCAATGAACAAGTGGTGGTTATGGACATTGAAACTGGCCACGAAAAATCTCGCGTTAGTACGGGCGGCTGGATGCAAGGCGTGGTCTTCCCAAGCACTGGTTGGCACAACGATTTTTATTGGTGCTCAATGGACCGACTAACCCGTGTTTTCAAACTTGCCCCAAACAATTAACACAAGATGAAAAAAACAATATTGATCACTGGCGCAGGGACCGGCATTGGTAAAGATGCTGCATTTGCATTGGCGCTCAGGGGCCATCGCGTGTTGGCCACCACCCAAACAGAAGCGCAGTCGAATGCTTTAAAGGCAGAGGCTACCCAACGAAACATCGTGCTGGAAATTTTCAAACTGGACATTACGCAAGAAGCAGATCGCGAAAGTATTTCCGCCTATCCCATCGATGTTCTGATCAACAACGCTGGCATGGGGGAATCGGGATCGTTGGCCGAAGTAGACATGCAACGTGTAAGACAAATCTTTGAAGTTAATTTGTTCTCAACTTTGGCACTCACCCAAGTGGCACTGCGGGGCATGATTGCCAGAGAAAGAGGCAGTGTCTTGTTTGTGAGCTCCATCGCGGGTAGGATCCCTATGCCCTTTTTGATGCCCTACAGCATGAGCAAGTTTGCACTGTCTGCAGCGGGAGCAGGTCTTCGTGCAGAAATGGATCAACTCAAAAAGAACATTCAAATTGCCCTCATTGAACCTGGCGCCATTCACACCGGTTTCAATCAGGCCATGACCAACAGCAAGTACGAATGGATGAATGCGTCGTCTTATTTTTCTCACCAAGCTGAAGCCATGAAGAAGAAAGAGCGCGCTACTTTTAAATTTTTAGAGGCTCGCAGTACGCATGGCATCGTCCAGCAAATCATCAAAGCAGCCGAGGCCAGTCGGCCCAAGCTGCGCTATGTTTCGCCTTGGATTCAAGGCTTTGGCATTCGACTTGCCAGAATTTTTGGAGTGTAAACATGCGTTTGACTAAAACAACTTCATTTTTTCTATTGCTGGTACTGTTGGCCCTCTTGGCCGGGGCTTTGTATGCATTTCGCGAACCCCTGAGCATGGCCATTGCCAAACGTGTTGCCGCACAGCGCATGAGCAGCAACCCGCTTCAAGATTTACCCGATGGTTTGCACATTGCAGTATGCGGAGCGGGCTCGCCCATGCCCGATGAAAAACGTGGTGGCCCCTGTACTTTGGTCATTGCCGGTCAACAGATGTTTGTCTTTGACACCGGCAATGCCAGCGTGCGAAACATCAACAAAATGGGTTTCAACACAGGCCTCATTCAGGGTGCTTTCTTAACCCACTTTCATTCCGATCACATTGATGGCATGGGGGAGTTGCTATTGCAGCGCTGGGTTTCCAATTCCAATTCACAAGCCCTGAATGTCTATGGCCCTGAAGGTGTCGACACGGTTGTGAATGGTTTCATGCAGGC
>CANKXC010000108.1 GCA_947487355.1 Comamonadaceae bacterium
ATTGAAATTTATTTATTCAAAATCTATTCAAGGACAACATGTCTGTCAGTAAACATATACAAACACACCCCCACAAAATTGGCGCAGTATCAAGTTTGAGTGGTGTTCCAACGCCTACCTTGCGCATTTGGGAGGCTCGTTACGAAACGTTCAAACCCCACAAAACCCAAACAAATCACAGGCTCTACTCGGAAGACGATGTTTTAAAGGCCATCTTGCTCAAGCGACTGACGGAGCAAGGCCATGCCATTAGCGGCATTGCCCAACTTTCCACCACAGCGCTCAACAACTTGATGCAAAAACAACAAGCCTCAAACCACACAAAAAGTTCGGCCACGCTTGCTTCGCAGTCAGTGACCATTGCCATCGTAGGCCTCACATTGGCCAGCCGAATTGAATCGAAAAAATTCACGCTGAGTTTCAGCAACAACGCCATTCAAGTGACGGATATTTTCAGCACCATTGCAGATGCACTGGCAGGCACTTTTCAAGAATCGCCTCAAATCTTGATGATTCACACCAACTCACTGCACGCCGGTGTGCAATTTGAAATTCACCGATTGGCAGAAAAAAATCAAGCGCTGCAGGTCATTGTTTTGTACAACTTTGGACAAGAGCCCGTCATTCAGTCCATGAAAGAGTGCGGCATGATTGTTCGCAGAGAGCCTATCTCCGACAGCGATTTGGCCGACCTGATCAACTCTGTTTTGGTGGTGGACACATCGGGCAAGTCCGGTCCCCTTAAATCGGGCACCCTGATTCCGCAACGCAAATACAGCGACATGGCACTTTTAAAAGTAGCAAGTATTTCCACCAACGTGTTGTGTGAATGTCCTAAACATGTTGCAGAAATTATTTCTCAGTTAGCAAGCTTTGAACAATACAGCCACGACTGCCTGAATAAGTCCAGCGAAGATGCACACTTGCATGCACACCTCAGTGCTATTTCAGGATCGGCCAGGGCTTTGTTTGAGTCGGCATTGGAAATGGTTGCCAAGCACGAAGGCATCGACCTAGAGGCCTTGACAAAGCAGCGATAGCAAAATTTCCAAATGAGTTATTCCATCGTTTGGTTCAAGCGAGATTTGCGATGGCAAGATCATGCGGCTCTAGCTCACGCTGCCCAAAATGGTCCTGTTCGATGCCTCTATGTCATCGAGCCTTCTTTGTGGGCTCAAGCCGATGTTGCACTTCAGCATTTTGAATTCATTCGAGAATCAATTCAGGCTTTAGACGCGCACTTCCGGTCTTTGGGTGGTGAAATCGAAGTTCACGTGGGCGAGTTGCCTCTGGTACTTTCCAAACTTTGGCAAGAAAGCCCTTTCGAGAACATCTACTCACATCAAGAAACGGGTAACGGGCATACCTTTGCACGGGACATCGCAGTGAACAAGTGGTGTCAACAACACCAAGTGGTTTGGCACGAGTTCCCCCAATTTGGTGTGGTCCGAGGTCTAAAAAATCGCAATCGGTGGCAAGCTGCGTGGGAACAACACATGGCTCAACCCATCGAAGAAATTGAATCGCTTCGATTTTGGAAAGCCAACTCAGTCACTCCGCTCACGATGTTGGCTCCCCAGCATCTTCAACACAATCCACCCTTGCGGCAACGTGGCGGTCGACCTCTTGCGTTGGCCACACTCAACAGTTTTTTGAAAGCCAGAAGCATCGGCTACAGAGGTGGTATTTCATCGCCACTGACGGCACCAGATGCATGCTCCAGACTGTCTGCCTATCTCACATACGGCTGCATCAGCATGCGTGAAGTGGTGCAAATGACAAGGGCCCAAATTGCGCAAATACCGCCTCAAGCTGTCAAACAACGAAGTGGCTTAACAGCCTTTATTAGTCGCTTGTATTGGCATTGTCACTTTATTCAAAAGCTAGAAACCGAGCCCGACATTGAGTGGCAGAACATGCACCGCGGGTACGACAATTTGCGAGAGCATGAATTCAATCTGGCCTATTTTGAAGCGCTCAAATCTGCGCAGACAGGTTGGCCCATGGTCGACGCTTGCGTCGTGATGCTGAAAGAAACTGGCTGGTTAAATTTTAGAATGCGCGCCATGCTGGTATCGGTTGCCGCTTACCCTTTGTGGCTGCATTGGCGGCCAGTGGGCGAATGGTTGGCCACACAGTTTTTAGATTACGAACCTGGCATTCATTGGAGTCAAATGCAAATGCAGTCTGGCACCACTGGCATCAATACCACCCGTGTCTACAACCCGCTGAAGCAAGCACAAGACCACGATCCCTATGGCAAGTTCATCAACAGATGGTTGCCTGCCAACAGGCATGTGGCCCCACTGCTAGATTTGGCAGTTGCCACACGAGAGGCCAAATCCAAGCTACATGCTAGAAGACAAGACCCGTTGGTTAGGGATGGTAAAAATGAGGTGATTGAAAAACATGCCTCGCGCAAAGTGTTTTCAAAAACAAGGGCTGCTCACATCAAGCAGCCCGTTCAATCAAATCAGATGGGGTTTGATTTTTGAGGCTGGGGTTTGGTGAAGGAGAACGACCAACTATCGCGGGTGTTCCCTGATTCCATGGGCATCGAACTACCCTAGCATCGAGGCCATGCCTCAAACAACTGGACTTATTCTCTCTGGCGGTGGCGCCCGCGCAGCCTACCAAGTGGGCGTGTTGGCCGCAATTGGCCGTATGAGGCGAGAAGCTGGCGTCTTAGAAGGCAATCCTTTCCCGGTTATTTCGGGCACATCGGCCGGCGCGATCAATGCGGCTTTTTTGGCCAGCAATGCAGATCGGTTTGACGAAGCTCTTGCCGAGTTGGTGAGTGTTTGGCGTCACTTTCAAGTGGAACAAGTTTATCGCTCGGATGTGTTGGGCATGATCAGGTCGGGTGCGCGCTGGATGTCATTGCTGTCTTTGGGGTGGCTGATTGCGCAAAAAAAACTACGGCCCAAGTCCTTATTGAACAATGATCCCTTAAGCGAGTTGTTGGCAAAGCACATCCCATTTGAGCGTTTGCCAACGCTTCTTGAGCAAGGGCACCTGCGCGCATTGGCCATTACGGCATCGAGCTACAGCACAGGCGAGCATGTGACGTTTTACGACAGCTGCCACCCCGTCACGCCTTGGATTCGCAATCAACGTTTGGCACAACATTGCCGTTTGTCGCACAAACATCTTTTGGCCAGCTCGGCCATTCCCTTTATTTTTCCGGCCATGCAATTGGACGGCCCACAAGGCAGCGCTTATTTTGGTGATGGTGCCATGCGTCAAACAGCGCCTATATCGCCCGCCATCCATTTGGGCGCTAGCAGAATATTGGTGGTGGGTGCCGGTCGATTGTTGGAACCACCCAAAAAGAGCCATGAGGAACCCACCTACCCTTCCTTGGCGCACATTGCTGGCCATGCTTTGTCCAGCATCTTTTTGGACTCATTGGCTGTGGATGTGGAGCGCATGCAGCGCATCAACCAAACCCTTGAGCTAATTCCTGAAGAAAAGCGACTGGCAACACACTTACGGCCCGTTCAGTTGTTGCTGATTTCGCCCTCACAGCGCTTAGATACCATTGCGGCAAAACATGCAGATGCACTGCCCAACACCGTTAAAAGTTTGCTACGCACTCTGGGCGCCAACCATGACAAGGGCCTAGATCAGGGCAATGCGTTGGTCAGTTATTTGTTGTTTGAATCGGCTTACACCCAAGAGCTGATAGCCTTGGGTGAAGCCGATGCCTTGGCGCAAAAAGAAGAAATTTACAAGTTCTTTGAATGGCCTACCAGCAAGGTCAACACCAATAATTGTGCAATTGGGCGGGACTTAGGACTTGCGTAACAGCAACTAGAGAGTCATCGCATTCGGGCCTTGGCCACAGCGCACACCCCCTGCTCGTCCAACATCCACTGAACAGGTTGTGAGGCTATCTGCAAAGCAACTTTGCGGCCATTCATCTGCAAACAACCATCAGGCATTCTTTGTAGTTTTTGTAATAGCCAATGGGGCACGATGTCAAAGGACGATTTCAAAATCAAAGAGAAAAATGGTTTTTCAGTCCATCCGACCGAATAGTTTTCAATCGATTGAAGTGTTTCGCGTGTGCGCTCATCAAAGTCCAATTCAGGTTCGTATTGCCCAATGGCATGTTGCAAATCCTGCAAGGTACTTGGCAAATTGATGGCGCCTAGCATCTCCCCGACTTTGTTCATCTCTACCACATACCTGTTGCAGTCGGAGGCAGACAAAGGTCGCAAGGCCAAGTGCTGATACGCGTTGAGGAACGACACAGTTTCTATCAGATGCACCCATCTCAACAAATCGGGCTCATTGGCTTTGTAAGGCTTTCCGTGTCGGTCGAGGCCTTCAATCTTGGCGTGAATGGCATTGACACGTTCAATGCTTTTGGTGGCAAGTTCAACGCCACCGTAAGTGGTTGAAGCCACAAACAAAGCCGTGCGCCCCAACCTGGCTTTTAACTGCTGACGAAAATTAGAATGGTCCCAGACCGCCGCCAAGGCTCTAGGGTGCAAAGCCTGAATCATCAAAGAAGACAATCCTCCAACCATCATGGCTGAGAAATCTGCGTGCACTTTCCAAACCACCGACTGAGGACCAAACAGGCCAGGGTCGCCGACAGGCGATTCAAATGCCTCCAAGGAAGAGGAAGCACCTGTGATGTTTTGAAGCCCTTTGCCAATGGCTTCAAACGCCAGAGGTTTGAGAATGGTTTGAATGTTTTGAAACACTGTTAAATTTTACGGTCCAGCGCATCGTTGTAGCCGCCAACAACCCAACACCATGTAATGACTAAGGTAATTCATATACTGGGCGCAATGAACAATCTGTTGAATTTGTAACTTTGAATCAGTTAAGTTTTCATTAAACTTTAAAAATCAAACGACACAATCAGCTAAATTGACGCTGCATCAATCCTTAATCCACATTCTTTACACCACTTGTTTGAGGCCTGCGCGTTGCAATCATTGAATCAAATTAATAAAACTAAGCAGCCCACACTGGCTTTGATTATTGGCAGTGCACCCGATGCGCTCGTGGCCCAAAATTATGATTTGTCAGCTTTCAGCCACCGAGTTGCCATCAACAATTCTTGGCAAATTACGCCCGATTGGGACTACTTGGTGTATCCCGAAGATTTGTTGCCAGAGCGCTTGCCTCCAAGTCCGCTGAAAGACCATCAAGAACTCATCGATGCCGCCAAATTTGTGCCAGAGCAAAACAAGTTGGGCGGCTTTGTTTACGCTGGCGGCACCATGGCGTTTACAGCGGCTTACTGGACTTTGGGTGCTTTAAGGCCAGACCTGATTGCGTTCTTGGGGTGCGACATGATTTACACCGCCACCAACGGTGAAAGCAATCACTTTTATGGTCACGGCACTTCCGATCCTTTGCGTGCCGACATCACTCTACAATCTCTCGAAGCTAAGTCGCTTCGCTTTCTGTCCATGGCCAACTCGCTCAATTGTGCAGTCGTCAATTTGTCGAAGTTGCCTCAGTCGCGTTTGGTTTTTCCTCGCGCTGAGCTTGAAGAAATGTCCAAGCCTGAAGTGTGCAAAGTATTATTGGATCGGCAAAAAAATAAATTGAATATG
>CANKXC010000109.1 GCA_947487355.1 Comamonadaceae bacterium
ACATCTTGGACCCCGATGCCAAGGTGGCCGTGACGACTGCAGACTTGGCACCAGAGTTGGCAGCAGCCAGCAACGCATTGCCTGAGCAGCAAGGCTTAAAGCATTTGTTGGTCACCCAATTTACCGATGTCTTTGATGCGGGCTCTGTCAGCCCAGAAGAAATGCCAGAAGCTTGGCGTTCTTGGTTGCTGACCCAGCATGCCTTGCCAGAATTGGCAGGTGGCCAGGTCCATGCCTGGCAACATGCCATGCAAACTAGCATTGACTTAACCGAAGTTAGCGC
This sequence comes from Comamonadaceae bacterium, assembly GCA_947487355.1. GTDB lineage: Bacteria > Pseudomonadota > Gammaproteobacteria > Burkholderiales > Burkholderiaceae_C > Limnohabitans_A. The sequence continues at coordinate 284 of CANKXC010000109.1, forward strand.
CACGCCACAAGATTTGGCAGTGTTGCCTTACACCAGCGGCACCACCGGCTTGCCAAAGGGTTGCATGCACACGCACGGCACCATCATGCACAACGCTTTGGCCAGTGGCTTGTGGTCAAACGGCACCGCTGAAAACAAGTGTTTGTGTGTGGTGCCCATGTTTCACATTACCGGCATGGTCAGTGTGATGCATGCCAGTTTGTATTTAGGCGCCACGCTGGTGCTCATGCCAAGGTGGGATCGCGATTTAGCAGGCCGATTAATTTCCAAATGGAAAATTTCTCATTGGACCAACATTCCCACTATGGTGATCGATTTGTTGGGAAGCCCCAACTTAGGCAGCTACGATTTGAGCAGTCTGCAAAACATCGGTGGTGGCGGTGCCGCCATGCCCGAAGCCGTGGCGCAAAAGCTGTTGGAGTTGTTCAATTTGAAATACATCGAAGGCTATGGCTTGACTGAAACTGCGGCACCTTCGCACACCAATCCACCCGATGCTTCGAAGCAGCAATGTCTGGGCATTCCTTTTATCAGTGTCGATGCCCGCGTGGTCGATCCCGAAACATTGCAGGAATTGCCAATGGGGCAATCTGGCGAAATTGTCATGAGCGGCCCACAAATTTTTAAAGGTTACTGGAAGCGACCCGAGGCCACAGCCAGTGCATTTTTTGAACTGGATGGCAAATCGTTTTTTAGATCAGGGGACATGGGGCGTGTTGACGCTGAAGGCTACTTCTTCATGACCGACCGCTTGAAGCGCATGATCAATGCCAGTGGCTTTAAGGTCTGGCCCGCCGAGGTTGAGGCCTTGATGTTCAAGCATCCTGCCATTCAAGAAGCGTGCATTATTTCTACCAAAGATACCTACCGCGGTGAATCTGTCAAAGCGGTGGTGGTGCTTCGCAGCAGTCACAAGGGTCAGGTAAGCGAGCAAGACATTGTTGACTGGTGCCGCGAGACCATGGCCGTTTACAAAGTACCGCGAGTGGTTGAGTTCATGGACGCATTGCCAAAAAGTGGCAGCGGCAAAGTGATGTGGCGTGCGCTGCAAGAAGCAGAAATGGCCAAGACCTGATGTGTTTTTCTCAATCAAGAACGGTTAAGTCATGAGTGTGCGTTTGTCAGTGCTCGATCAATCTGTGGCCATTGCGGGGCGCGGCCAAGACGAGTCGATTCGTCAAACATTGGCTTTGGCCCAACACGCCGAGAAGTTGGGTTACGACCGCTTCTGGGTCAGTGAACACCACGCGCACCCAAGCATTGTGGGCACTGCTCCCGAAATCTTAATGGTGGCCATTGCCACACAGACCACCAAAATTCGCATTGGCAGTGCAGGTGTGATGTTGCCGCACTATGCTGCACTTAAAGTAGCCGAGCAATTTAGAGTGTTAGACGCACTTGCGCCTGGAAGAATTGATTTGGGTGTGGGTCGTGCGCCCGGTAGCGATGGCAAAACAGCGCAACTCTTAAACCCTGATCGCTATGCCAGTGAAAATTTTCCAAGGCAAGTGATGGAGTTGCAAGCCTGGGTCAAGGGCACACCATTGCCTGCGGGCCATCCTGGCCATGGCGTATTTGCCTATCCGCAATCGGCTACTTCGCCCGAACTTTGGATGTTGGGAAGCTCGGACTATGGCGCGCAGTTGGCGGCGCATTTGGGATTGCCTTATGCCTTTGCATGGTTCATTACCGATGGCCAAGGCGCAGATCAGGCCTTGCAAATTTACAGGGACACCTTCAAGCCCAGTGCCAGTTTAGAAAAGCCGCATGCCACCTTGTGTGTTTGGGCATTGGCGGCTGACACCGATGAGGAGGCTTGGCATCTGTTCAAAAGCCGCGCGCGTTGGCGCATGGACAGAAACCTTGGCAGAATTGCTCCCATGTTGCCGCCCGATCAAGCTGACCGAGACTATTCAGCGGCAGAACAAATGGCGCTGAATGCTCTGAAGTCAAACGCCTTTGTAGGAAGTGCCGCCACAGTGGCAGGCAAATTGAAAGCACTGGCCAATCAATTTGATGTGGACGAGTTGGCCATCATTACATGGACGCACAGCCCGCAAGCCCAAGCGCACTCATACGCTTTGTTGGCACAAGAATTTAATTTAAAACCTTGATTATTTTTAGGAGCATTTGAATGTTTGAAACCGCAATTGCAGGCAGTTTGCCTAAACCGGCATGGCTGGCCGAGACCAACAAACTGTGGCCCAAATGGATGGCAGAAGGCGATAGCCTGAAGCAAGCCAAAGCCGATGCCACCTTGCTTTGGATCAAAGCACAAGAGGACGCAGGCCTCGATGTCGTGGGCGATGGTGAGCAATCTCGTCAACACTTTGTACATGGTTTTCTTGAGCAAGTTGAAGGCATTGACTTTCAAAACAAAGTCACCATGGGCATTCGCAACAATCGCTACGACGCGCAAGTGCCGCAAGTGATTGCCCCTTTGCGACTCAAAGGTCGTGTGCATGCATTTGAAGCGCAATTGGCGCGTGCGCACACCAAGAAAAAATTGAAATTCACCTTGCCTGGCCCCATGACCATTGTCGACACGGTGGCTGATCGTTTTTATGGCGACAAGGTCAAGATGGCCATGGCCTTTGCAGAGTTGCTGAACCAAGAAGCATTGGCTTTACAAGCCGATGGCGTGGACATTGTTCAGTTTGATGAGCCAGCTTTCAATGTGTACATGGAAGAGGCCGCCGATTGGGGTGTGAAGGCTTTGGAGCGTGCAGCTCAGGGCTTGACCTGCACCACAGCCGTTCACATTTGTTATGGCTATGGCATTCAGGCCAACATCGATTGGAAAAATTCCTTGGGCCATGAATGGCGCCAATACGAAAAAGTGTTTCCTGCCTTGGCCAAAAGTAGCATTCAGCAAGTGAGCTTGGAGTGCTTCCACTCTCACGTGCCCATGGACCTAATGGCATTGCTAGAAGGCAAAGATGTGATGGTGGGTGTCATTGATGTTGCCAGCGATGTGGTGGAAACACCCGAAGAGGTGGCCGATACCATTGGCCGTGCACTTCAGTTTGTCCCTAAGGCGCGAATCATTCCTTGCACCAACTGCGGCCTAGCGCCCATGAGCCGGGAAGTGGCCGAGAAGAAACTGCAAGCCTTGGCAGAAGGTGCGCGAATTGCGCGTGAGCGTTATCGCTAAATAAGTCTGAGTGACTCGCAACAAAAAAAGGCCATCTTGCGATGGCCTTTTTCTTGTGTGAACGCTTTGAAAATTACATGCGCTCAAAAATAGCGGCAATGCCTTGACCGCCACCAATGCACATGGTGACCAATGCGTAGCGACCGTTAATGCGTTGCAACTCGTGCAAAGCTTTGACAGTGATCAATGCGCCTGTGGCACCAATGGGGTGACCCAGAGAAATGCCGGAGCCATTGGGGTTGACTTTGGCAGGATCCAAACCCAAATCACGTGTGACAGCGCAAGCTTGTGCAGCAAATGCTTCGTTGGCTTCAATCACGTCCAAATCGTTGATAGTAAGGCCAGCTTTTTTCAAGGCCAACTGCGTGGCAGGCACGGGGCCAATGCCCATGTACTTGGGGTCGACGCCTGCGTGGGCATAGGCTACCAAGCGCGCCAAAGGTTTGGCGCCACGCGCTTTAGCGGCACCTGCCTCCATCAAAACCACAGCGGCAGCTGCATCGTTGATGCCAGACGCATTGCCTGCCGTCACCGTGCCATTTTCTTTAAGGAATACGGGTTTTAGTTTGGTCAACTCTTCCATGGTGCAACCGGGGCGGAAGTGCTCGTCGGTGTCATAGGCCACTTCGCCTTTGCGAGTTTTGAGCATGACCGGCATGATTTGGTCTTTGAAATAACCGGCTTGCGTGGCGCGTTCGGCACGGTTGTGACTTTCAACGGCCAGCTTGTCTTGGTCTTCGCGGCTAATGCCCCACTTGGCCGCAATGTTTTCTGCAGTGACACCCATGTGAATGGTGTGGAAGGGGTCGTGCAATGCACCCACCATCATGTCGATCATTTTGGTGTCGCCCATGCGTGCTCCAAAGCGTGTGGCCAAGCTGGCATAAGGTGCGCGGCTCATGTTTTCTGCACCCGCACCAATGGCGACATCGGCATCGCCCAACAAGATGGACTGGCTGGCTGAAATGATGGCTTGCAAGCCAGAGCCGCACAGGCGGTTGACGTTGAATGCAGGTGTGCCTTCAGCGCAGCCACCGTTGATGGCGGCAACGCGTGACAAATACATGTCTTTGGGCTCGGTGTTGACCACGTGGCCAAACACCACATGACCGACATCTTTGCCGTCGGTGTTGGCACGCTTGAGTGCTTCACGGACAACTTGTGCGCCCAATTCGGTGGGAGAAATATCCTTAAGGCTGCCACCAAAGGTTCCAATGGCAGTGCGCACACCGCTGACAACAACAACTTCACGACTCATTTCGGTCTCCTTAAATTAAAATCGAATTAGTTGAGTAGTCTGATTAAAAAAGACTACAGGGGGCTGACAAATGTCTTATGCGGCGTCTCTCACGTCACTAACAGGGTTGCTACCAAAGTCAGGGCGCGCCAAGAAGTTGAGGATTCGCTTGGCGGCGTCTGCAGGGCTGGTGAGCATGCCAGTGGCCTTCAATTGTTGAAAGCCATTCTGATCAGGAAATTTTTCGGCCGGTGCGCCTCGCAATTGAACTTGCATGTCGGTATCTATGACGCCGGGCGCCAAGGATGTAACCTTTGCACCATTGGGCTTAAGGGCTTCGTCTAGTGCCAAGCATCGGGTGAAATGATCCATGCCCGCTTTGGCGGCGCAATAACCCGCCTGTGAGGCCATGGCGCGACGGCCCAAGCCAGATGAAATGTTCACAACTTTGCGTGGAATGGTCCAATTTTCTGTGGCGCCTAAAAAGGCTGCGCACAATTGCATGGGGGCTTCCAAGCCCACGCGCAAGGCCATGGCCAAATTGTGGGGATCGGCTTGGCTGAGTGGGGCAATGGTGGGAATGACACCCGCGTTGTTGATCAAGGTGGCGCTTTGAAATTCATCAGATGAATGAGCCTGTAGCCAATTCTTGAGTGCAATGCTGGCACTGGCGCCATCTGCCAAATCGTGAGACCACTGCTCAAGCACGGCACCTTCTTTTTGAGCCAGATCTGTCAGACTGCTTTGGGTGTTGCGCGAAATGCAAATGAGGGTATGGCCATTCTGCAATAGTTGCTCTGCAATGGCCAA
>CANKXC010000110.1 GCA_947487355.1 Comamonadaceae bacterium
TTGGACATTGGGGCGGCACCCCGTCATCGTCCCTGGCGTTAAAAACGGGCCTGCAATGGCCTAAAATCATGGGTTTTGTGCCACGTCTCTAAGCCGCACCTGTGTGGCCCTGACACCCTACCCTTGATTTCTCTATGACCACCGAAAAAATCGACAACATTTCCGTCACCACCCAAGCCAACGTGTACTTTGACGGCAAGTGCGTCAGCCACAACATCACTTTGGCGGATGGCACCAAGAAATCAGTGGGCGTGGTGCTGCCCTCCACCCTCACTTTCAACACAGGCGCGCCCGAGATCATGGAGTGCGTGGGCGGTTCTTGCGAATACAAACTCAAGGGCAGTTCAGAGTGGGTCGTGTCAAAAGCCGGCGAAAAATTCAACGTGCCCGGCCAATCCAGTTTTGAAATCCGCGCTACTGAGCCGTATCACTACATCTGCCATTTCGGTTGATCCCCTTCGCATCTGAAAGAACTTCCATGGCAACCATCCTTCAACACATCCCTGCAGGCCAAAAAGTGGGCATCGCTTTCTCTGGCGGCCTAGACACCAGCGCCGCTTTGTTGTGGATGCGCCAAAAAGGCGCTGTGCCTTACGCCTACACCGCCAATTTGGGTCAGCCCGATGAGCCGGACTACGAAGAAATTCCGCGCAAAGCCAAGGAATACGGTGCAGAACTGGCTCGACTGATTGACTGCCGCAAACAATTGGCTCACGAAGGCATTGCAGCTTTGCAGTGCGGTGCTTTCCACATTTCCACGGCGGGCGTAACCTACTTCAACACCACCCCCATAGGCCGCGCTGTCACTGGCACCATGTTGGTGGCTGCTATGAAAGAAGACGACGTCAACATCTGGGGCGACGGTAGCACCTTCAAGGGCAATGACATTGAGCGCTTCTACCGCTACGGTTTGCTCACAAACCCTTCCCTCAAAATTTACAAGCCATGGCTTGACCAGCTGTTCATTGACGAGTTGGGTGGCCGCGCCGAAATGTCTGCGTTCATGACACAGCATGGTTTTGGTTACAAGATGTCGGCTGAAAAAGCCTATTCCACAGACTCCAACATGTTGGGCGCCACGCACGAGGCCAAGGACCTTGAGCACCTGAACAGCGGCATGAAAATTGTGCAGCCCATCATGGGTGTGCCTTTCTGGCGCGAAGACTGCGTGGTCAAGCACGAAGAGGTCACGGTGCGCTTTGAAGAAGGCCAACCAGTTGCCTTGAATGGCGTGAGTTATTCAGACCCGGTTGAGCTCATTCTGGAAGCCAACCGCATTGGTGGCCGTCATGGCTTGGGCATGAGCGATCAAATCGAAAATCGCATCATCGAAGCCAAGAGCCGTGGCATTTACGAAGCACCGGGCCTGGCCTTGTTGTTCATTGCCTATGAGCGCTTGATCACAGGCATTCACAACGAAGACACCATCGAGCAATATCGCGACAACGGCCGCAAACTGGGTCGCTTGTTGTACCAAGGTCGCTGGTTCGATTCACAAGCTTTGATGTTGCGCGAAACAGCGCAACGCTGGGTAGCCCGCGCTGTCACTGGCGAAGTGACCATCGAGCTGCGCCGAGGCAATGACTATTCCATTTTGAACACCACCTCGCCCAACCTCACGTATCACCCTGAGCGTTTGACGATGGAAAAAGGCGAGTCCACCTTCACACCTTTGGACCGCATTGGCCAACTCACCATGCGCAATTTGGACATTGTGGACACCCGCGCCAAGCTGGGTATTTATGCACAAACAGGTTTATTGTCTCTGGGCGAAGGCGCTGAGATGCTCAAACTTGAAGGCGGCAAGTAAGTTCTAAATCACGACCGGTTCGGGTTCTAGTCGAATCCCGAATCGCTCGTAAACACTGGTTTGAATGGCTTTGGCCAGCGTAACCACCTCACCGCCTGTTGCGCCGCCTAGGTTAACCAGCACCAAGGCTTGCTTTTCGTACACAGCGGCATTGCCCACGCTCTTACCCTTCCACCCGCAAGCATCAATGAGCCAACCGGCCGCCAATTTGATGCTGCCGTCGGGCATGGGGTAATGAACCACTTTGGGGTCGCGCGCAATGATGTCGGCACACTGCTCAGGCGTGACGGTGGGATTCTTAAAAAAGCTGCCCGCATTGCCCAACACTTTGGGATCGGGCAATTTGCTTCGCCTGATGCTGCAGACCCAATCACAAATTTGAAGTGCTGTCGGGTTGGAGATGCCCGTCTCAGCCATCTTTTTTTCCAAATCCAAATAGCCCAAGACCGGCTTCCAATTTTTGGGCAAGTGAAAACGAACACGCAAAATTAAAGCGCGCCCAGACAAGCCGATGCCATTGGGGCCGCTGCTGGTGTGTTTGAACACCGAATCGCGATAGCCAAAGGCGCACTGCGCTGCGTTCAAGGTAAAGACTTGCCCCGTGAGCAAATCGAGGGCGTCTAGGGATTCAAACCTGTCTTGCAATTCGACGCCATACGCGCCGATGTTTTGGACGGGTGAGGCTCCGACCGAGCCTGGAATGAGGGCCAAGTTTTCAAGCCCCGGCCAGCCTTGCTGCAAAGTCCAAGTGACCAATTCGTGCCAATTTTCGCCTGCCCCGGCCTCCACAATCCAGGCCTTGTCTGTTTCGACCACCAATCGTTTGCCCAAAATTTCCATTTTGAGAACGAGAGGCTTAACGTCCCCCGTCAAGACAATGTTGCTTCCCCCGCCCAACACACAGTGCCCTTCAGGGTGGCTTTTTAAGCGCTTTTGCGCCTCCACAGCGTTAGCCTCTGTGCAAATTTGCAGCAAAGAATAGGCTTTGGCCACAATGCCAAAGCTGTTGTAGGGTTGAAGGGGTACGTTGTGGCTCACGTTCATGGGAGAATTGTCGCATTCTCTTACTTGATTATTGAATCCCATGCCATCTTTTGACACTGTTTGCGAACCCAACTTGGTTGAAGTAAAAAATGCGGTCGATACCACCGCCAAAGAAATTGCAACCCGCTTTGACTTCAAAGGCACTTCTGCCGCCATTGAACTCAAAGACAAAGAAATTACCTTGTTTGGTGATGCCGATTTTCAACTCACCCAAATTGACGAAGTTTTGCTCAACAAGATGGCCAAGCGCGGGGTCGATGTTCGCTTCCTCGACAAAGGCGATGTACAAAAAATGGGCGGCGACAAAGTCAAACAAGTTTTGAAAGTTCGAAACGGCATTGCCACAGAAGACAGCAAGAAGATTCAAAAACTGCTCAAGGAAAGCAAGCTCAAAGTACAAGCCTCCATTCAAGGCGATGCTGTGCGAGTGACGGGCGCCAAGCGCGATGACTTGCAGGCTGCCATGGCTTTGCTGCGCAAAGACATCACTGAAATTCCGATCAGTTTCAACAATTTCCGAGACTGAAAAAAAGCGCCCTGCAAGGCGCTTTTTTTATGCACATATCGGCTGCAATTTAATTCTTTTTGGCACCCAATTTGGATTCAGTGCCCGCAATCAAACGGTTCACATTGTCGCGATGCCGCCAAACCAACAAGACACCCATGGCACACAACAAGCCCAAAGTAGCGCCATTGAAACTCCACCAAAGCACGTCGGCCAACAAAGCGTAATACACGGGGGCCAATATTGCCGCCAACAAAGCCGCCAGCGAGGAATATCGAAAAAACCAAGCAATGCCAAGCCAAGTCAATGCCACTAACAGACCCAAAAGGGGTGATACGCCCATTAAGACGCCAAGCGCAGTTGCAACGCCTTTACCACCTTGGAATCTAAAGAAGATGGGGTAAAGGTGGCCTAAAAAAGCAGCCAACCCAGCGGCGGCAGCGGTTCCTTCACTCAATCCAAAAGGTGCGCCATGCTGGAGCACCCACACCACAGGCACCCATCCTTTAACGGCATCAAACAACAAAGTTAAGACTGCCGCTTTTTTGTTGCCCGATCGCAAAACATTGGTAGCGCCTGGATTTTTGCTGCCGTAGGAGCGCGGGTCTGACAGGCCCATGAACTTGCTGACAATGACAGCAAAACTAAGTGATCCCAGCAAATACGACAGCACGACAACCGTCCAAGGTTGTGTCACAAAATTGATCAAGTTTTCAGGCATGCGTACTTCTCATGAAAATCAAGTGGCTGGATCGCGGTGCACCAACCGGATGGCATCAATCTGAGCCAATACTTCAGTCGACAACTGAGTGCCCCATGCCTTGATGTTTTCTTCAAGTTGAGCGACCGACGTCACACCAATGATGGTGCTGGCAACCGACCAGCGTTTATAACAAAATGCCAAAGCCATTTGGGTTGGCGTCATGCCATTGTCTCTGGCCAATTGATTGTAAAGGCGCGCCGCCGTCAAGGAACTCTCTCTGCCCCAACGTTGTTTTCTGACTGTTTCAAACTGAGCAATCCGCGCGTGGGCGGGTGCGCCCTCGCCCGTAAATCCTGAAGTGTCGTATTTGCCAGTTAAAGCACCAAAAGCCAAAGGAGAATAAGCCAACAAAGAGACATTCAGACGGTGGCATGTTTCATCCATCGCATTGTCAAATGTTCGATTGGTTAAGCAGTATGGGTTTTGAATACTGACAATTTGGGACAGCCCATGTTGTTCGGCCAAGCGAACAAATTCGTGAATGCCATAAGGCGTTTCATTGGACAAACCGATGTACCTGACTTTACCGACCTTGACCAATTTATCAAGGGCCAACAATTGTTCATGCAAAGAAGTTTCTATGGCGTCTTTTGAAGGATCAAAATACATGAGGCCAAATGAAGGCACATGGCGCTCTGGCCAATGAATTTGGTAGAGGTCAATCACATCGGTTTTAAGTCGCTTGAGACTGGCATCGCATGCATTCAAGATGTCTTGTGCCGTCATGCCTGAGCCTTCACGGATCCAGGGCATGCCCCTCGATGGTCCGGCCACTTTGGTAGCCAAAACAAGCTTTTGTCGCATACCCGGATGACGCTCAAACCAGTTGCCAATGATGGTTTCTGTGGCACCAAAAGTTTCTTTGCGCGCAGGAACGGCATACATTTCAGCGGTGTCAATAAAGTTAATGCCGCTGTCGACAGCACGACTGATGACATCGTGGGCGACTGGCTCCGACACTTGCTCACCAAAGGTCATGGTCCCTAAGCAAATGGGAGTCACATTAAGTTCAGAAACGCCTAAAGTAATTTTTTGCATGGTGTTCTAAATCGATTCGAAAAAAATGGCAAACAATTAAGCCAACTTGGCGCGACGCTCTTCTTCCAAGCGTAAAAATCTTCTTTGGACTTTACCAGTTGTCGTCATGGGCAACTGCTCAATGAATTCGATTTCTTTGGGATATTCATAAGGTGCTAGCAAACCTTTGACATGCCTTTGTAAATCAGCAATGACGTGTTGTTCAAAAGCTTGCACGTTTTGGGATTGTTGACGCTGGCTGACAAACTCAGGCGACATAACCACATAAGCCTTCACAACAGCACCCCTGTCAGCGTCTGGCTTTGG
>CANKXC010000111.1 GCA_947487355.1 Comamonadaceae bacterium
GTTGGCGGTAAAAACGCCAGCTTGGGTGAAATGATTTCGCAATTGCCCGATGGTGTCAGAGTACCAACGGGCTTCGCCACCACTGCCCACGCTTTTAGAGCTTTTTTGGCGCACGATGGTTTGGTAGAGCGTATCAATCAAAAACTCAATGCCTTGGACGTTGAGGATGTCAGGGCACTGGCCTTGGTCGGGGCAGAAATTCGTCGCATGGTTGAAGCACAGCCTTTTCCCGCCGATCTAGAAAACGCCATTCGAAAGCAATTTGAAGTTTTAAGCAGCGGTCATCCCCAAGCTTCTTTTGCTGTGAGGTCTTCTGCCACTGCAGAAGACTTACCTGATGCTTCCTTTGCAGGACAGCAAGAAACATTTTTGAATGTGGTCGGCATTGAAGATGTCCTTCACAAAATGAAGGAAGTCTTTGCTTCCTTGTACAACGACCGTGCCATCAGCTATCGGGTTCACAAAGGTTTTGCCCACGCTGATGTGGCCCTCTCAGCCGGTGTTCAGCGCATGGTTCGCTCAGATCTGGGTGCTGCGGGTGTGATGTTCACCATCGACACTGAAACTGGCTTTGAAGATGTGGTCTTCATTACTGCCAGTTATGGTTTGGGTGAAACAGTCGTTCAGGGTGCAGTCAATCCAGACGAGTTTTATGTGCACAAACCGATGCTGGCAGCTGGTAAACAAGCGGTCATTCGACGCAATTTGGGATCTAAATTGATCCAGATGGTGTTCTCGACCCCAGAGGAAAAAGCAAGTACCGGCAAGCTTGTCAAAACGGTCGATGTCGCTATGGAGATACGCAACCGTTATTCATTGACTGATTCAGACGTGACGCAATTAGCGCAGTACGCCATGGTCATTGAAAAACACTATGGACGTCCGATGGACATCGAGTGGGGCAAGGACGGCACGGATGGCTTGCTTTACATCTTGCAAGCTCGGCCAGAAACTGTAAAGAGTCAGGCCAAAGGGACGGCCGAATTGCGCTACAAACTCAAAGGCAAGGGCACTGTCTTGGCTGAGGGCCGTGCCATTGGCCAAAAGATTGGGACAGGCCCAGTGCGGCTGGTGCACAGTATTTCTGAAATGGACCAGGTCCAAGCTGGCGATGTGTTGGTCACAGACATGACCGACCCCAATTGGGAGCCCGTCATGAAACGTGCCAGCGCCATCGTCACAAACCGTGGTGGTCGGACCTGTCATGCTGCCATCATTGCGCGCGAATTGGGCATCCCTGCCGTGGTGGGTTGTGGAAATGCAACCGAACAACTCAAAGACGGCACTTTGGTGACTGTGAGTTGCGCCGAGGGTGATACCGGGCGAATTTACGATGGCTTGTTGGAAACCGAAGTGACCGAAGTCATTCGTGGCACCATGCCCGAAATTTCCACCAAAATCATGATGAATGTGGGCAACCCCCAGTTGGCATTTGATTTTGCACAATTGCCAAATCAAGGTGTTGGCTTGGCCCGATTGGAATTCATCATCAACAACAACATTGGTGTTCATCCTAAAGCCATTTTGGATTACCCCAACATTGATACCGATCTCAAAAAAGCAGTTGAATCGGTGGCACGTGGTCACGCATCTCCCAAGGCTTTCTACATCGACAAAGTCACTGAGGGTGTGGCTTGTATTGCAGCGGCGTTTTGGCCCAAGCCAGTCATTGTTCGCTTGTCCGATTTCAAAAGCAACGAATACCGCAAACTCATTGGTGGCAGCCGTTATGAGCCTGAAGAAGAAAATCCCATGCTAGGTTTCCGGGGAGCAGCGCGTTACATCAGTGAAGACTTTGGTGAAGCTTTCGCCATGGAGTGCGAGGCCATTAAGCGCGTACGGGGCGAGATGGGTTTGACCAACGTGCAAGTCATGGTGCCCTTTGTCCGAACCTTGGGTCAAGCAGATCGTGTAACGGCCTTGCTGGCCAAGCACGGATTGAAGCGTGGCCTTGATGAATTGAAAGTCATCATGATGTGTGAGGTTCCCAGCAATGCTATTTTGGCTGAGCAATTTTTAGAGTATTTTGATGGCTTCTCAATTGGATCCAATGACCTCACGCAATTGACTTTGGGGCTAGACCGGGACTCAGGCCTTGAGTTGTTGGCAGTCGATTTTGATGAGCGAGATTTGGCGGTTCAAACATTAATTTTACAAGCCATCAAGGCCTGTTTGAGCCACGGCAAATATGTCGGTATTTGCGGACAAGGCCCCAGCGACCACCCTGATTTTGCCAAGTGGTTGATGGCGCAGGGCATTAGCTCCATTTCCTTGAACCCAGATACCGTGGTTGAAACCTGGACGCAATTAGGTAAAGTCGATTGAATTCCACTTCGCATTTCAATCAGCTGTATGACGCCTATCGTCGGCGTCTACATCGCAACGTCATCTTGTATGTCGTCTTGTTGATGGGCTTATTGGGTGTGATGGGGTGGGCTGAGTCGGAAGGGCTGTCAAGAAGTTTGATTGGCCCCATTTTTTTATTTTCGACAGTCATGATTTACGCGCTCATTGGTGTTTCTGGGCGCACTACCAATGCCGATGAGTATTACGTCGCAGGACGACGAATCCCTGCGTTTTACAACGGCATGGCCACTGCCGCAGATTGGATGAGCGCGGCTTCTTTCATCAGTTTGGCAGGCGCACTCTACTTACAAGGTTTTTCAGGTAGCGGTGGGCAAGCCGGTGGCTTGGCTTATGTCATGGGTTGGACGGGTGGTTTTTGTTTGGTGGCTTTATTGATAGCGCCTCACCTTCGGGCTATGGAGCTTTACACTTTGCCCGATTTTTTCAGTCAAAGATTTGGCGGACGTTGGCCTAGACTGATTGCGGCTTGGGCGGCCATTCTTTGTTCTTTCACATACGTGATCGCTCAAATTTATGGCATTGGCCTGATCGCTTCTAGGCTAACAGGCGTGCAGTTTGAAATTGGTATCTTGTTAGGCTTGGGAGGCGTGCTGTTGTGCTCCTTCCTTGGCGGTATGCGAGCCATTACTTGGACGCAAGTTGCTCAGTACATTATTTTGTTGATTGCGTTTCTCATTCCTGTTTCGTGGCTGGCCTACAAACAATTGGGTACGCCTTGGGCGCCATTGGCTTTCAGCACACAACTTTCAAAAATTGCTGAGCTCGAGCAGACTTTGATTGCTGACCCTTCAGAGATTGCCGTTCGGCAAGAGTTTTTAAGGCGCGCTGAGGTTTACAAAGTTCGACTTGAAAACGTCGATGTTGCTTTGCAAAAAGAGAGGGTTCTTTTGGAGCGACAACTGAGTGAACTCAAGCTTCAAAATGCAGAGTTTTCTGTCATCGTCAAAACCAGAAGAGAACTGCAAGCCTTGCCCAAAGACGCCATGGCGGCTAAGGAAGTTTGGCACAAGGCCATGATGGAAAACTACGAGAGAGCCAAGCCATTGGGCGGAATGCCGTTGCACGGACAAGCCTTTCAGGGTCAGCCCGATGGCACACCCGCTGAACAAGAATTATTTAACTTGTCACGTATCAACTTTGTTGCCTTGATTTTTTGTTTGATGGCAGGTACGGCAGGATTGCCGCACTTGCTAACCCGTTACTACACAGTGCCCACTGAAGCAGAAGCCAGGGTATCAGTCGCTTGGTCTTTGCTGTTTATTGCCATCTTGTATTTGAGTGCGCCAGCATTGGCGGTCTTGGTCAAATTTGAAGTCATGAACAATTTGGTGGGCAGTCCATTTTCAGAATTACCCCATTGGTTGTCGCAATGGGCAAGGGTCGACAGTGCTTTGGTGGATGTTGCAGACATTAATCTTGATGGCATTTTGCAGTTTGGAGAGTTGAAGCTGGGTGCAGACATGATCATGCTGGCCAGCCCAGAGTTGGCAGGTTTGCCTTATGTCATTTCGGGGCTGGTTGCTGCGGGAGGATTTGCTGCTGCACTTTCAACGGCGGATGGTTTGCTCCTGACCATTAGCAATGCATTTGTGCACGACATGCGATTGGGAACTAAAAATGGTATCGAAACGGACGAGGGGAGGGTGATACTTTCTAAGTTCGCTTTGTTGGCGGTTGCCATGTGTGCCGCTTTTGTGGCGGCTTGGAAACCGGCAGAAATTTTGGCTTTGGTTTCAGCCTCATTTTCAATGGCCGCTTCCGCATTCTTTCCGGGCATGGTCATGGGCATATTCTGGAAAAAGGCCAGTCGAAAAGGCGTGGTTTTGGGAATGTTGCTTGGCCTAGGCGTGACCATTTCTTACATGATTTTTAACGCGCCTTCTGTCAGGGCGTTGTTTGGTTTGCCCCTGAACTCAGGTTTGATTTTTGGAATTCAGCCCATTTCTGCAGGTATTTTGGGTGCGCCAGTTGGATTTTTGGCTATTTGGCTTGGAAGCCTGGTTTGGCCAGATCAAGAGTTGAATCCGCCGGAGCCTGTTGCGCCGTCAGAAAACCCCTTCCCAGGCCTCTAATTCCTGGGCTATAATCGTTGGTTAACCTTGCTGTACCCCGTCCGACGCTGGGGGCAGCTTTTTTTAATACCTCAAAGGTAAAAACCCAAAAGGAGTCTCAATGCGTCATTACGAAATCATTTTGCTGATTCATCCGGATCAGAGCGAACAAGTTCCAGCCATGCTGGAGCGTTACAAAGGCATGATTGTTGCCGGCGGTGGCAAGATTCACCGTGTCGAAGACTGGGGTCGCCGCCAGTTGGCATACCAAATTAACAAGTTGGGCAAAGCCCATTACTTGTGCGTGAACATTGAAGCTGATCAGGCTGTGATGGCTGAACTCGAGCACGCCTTCAAGTTCAACGATGCCGTTTTGCGCCACATGACTGTTCTCAAGAAGAAAGCCGACACAGGCCCATCTTCCATGATGAAACAAGTCGAGCGTGAAGAAGCTCGTAAAGCCCAACAAGCCGAATTTGCAAATTAATTACATTTGTTGCCGGGAGTGACGAAAGAAAACCACGTTGAATTAACCGCTGGTATCGAAGAGCAAAAAGCAATTCGATACACACCGGCTGGATTACCAGTCATCGACTTGATCCTAGTGCACAGCTCTAGTATTCAAGAAGCGGGAACTCTCAGACAGGTCAATGCCACAGTCAAAGCTGTTGCCATAGGGTCTGTTGCAGAGCAAATTCAAACCCAGCCAATTGGCAGTGTTTGGAAATTCAGCGGTTTTTTGGCAACTCCCAAAAACGGAAAAAATGTAATTTTGCACATTCAAGAATTCAAGACACTTTAATTTTCAGGAGGCCCTATGGCCACTTTCAAAAAATTTAACAAAGACAAGCGCCCCAAGCGCAACACCCAGTCATTGCTGTTCAAGCGCAAGCGTTTCTGCCGCTTCACAGTCACAGGCGTGGAAGAAATTGATTACAAAGACGTCGACACCTTGCGTGACTTCAT
>CANKXC010000112.1 GCA_947487355.1 Comamonadaceae bacterium
GAAGGACAGTTTGTCATTGGCGCTGTTGCAGCCAGCGGTGTGGCTTTGCTGGCCGATAAAGAAACAGGGCGTTGGATTGTGGTGGCTGTGGTTTTGGCGGGCATGATGGGCGGCATGTTTTGGGCCGGCTTGGTGGCATGGCTCAAAGACCGATTCCATGCCAACGAAATTTTGGTCAGCTTGATGTTGGTCTATGTGGCCGACATGGTTCTCGGCTATTTGGTTTACGGCCCCTGGAAAGACCCTGCGGGCTACAACTTTCCTCAATCCAAAGCATTTGAGGCCGTGGCCCAAATTCCCAGACTCATGAGCGGATCCCGCGTGAGCGCTGGCTTAATTCTGGCACTGCTTGGCGTTTTGGCGGTTTGGATTTTCTTGTTCAGAACCCGCGCAGGCTTTGCCCAGCAAGTAGGTGGTCTCGCGCCTGCTGCTGCCAGGTACGCCGGCTACTCATCTAGCAAGGCTTTGTGGACGGCACTCTTGGTGTCGGGTGGTGCTGCCGGATTGGCGGGCGCTTTGGAGGTTGCAGGGCCTATCGGTCAGTTAACGCCTTATGTGCCAGCCGGTTACGGCTTCGCCGCCATCATCGTGGCTTATGTAGGCCGCTTACATCCGGTGGGCATGGTGTTTTCGGCTGTGCTCATGAGCATGTTTTACATTGGCGGTGAATTGGCGCAATCGCGCATGGGCTTGCCCAAATCCATCACGGGTGTATTTCAGGGCTTGCTGTTGTTCACTTTGTTGGCCTGCGATACCCTGATGACTTATCGCCTACGTTGGCAGGGCAGGAGAGTCTGATGGAATCTTACGCATTGCTCGTCGCTGCCACCTTGAACGCAGGCACGGTACTGGCCATAGCTGCGATGGGCTTGCTCATCAATGAAAAGGCGGGCATTGTGAATCTGGGCGCTGAAGGCATGATGCTGTGCGCGGCCATTGCTGGTTTTGCTGTCGTGGTGCACACTGGCAGCGATGCCATGGGTTTTTTGGCTGGCATGGCCGCAGGCGCGTTCATGGCGGCTATTTTTGGTGGCTTGGTCATCTACCTTGGCACCAACCAATACGCCACAGGCTTGGCCCTGAGTTTGTTTGGCGTTGGTTTTTCTGCGTTTGTCGGCATTTCTTATGTCCAAGAAAAATTGCCGCCTAGACCGTCTTTTGAAATCCCATTCTTGGCCGACATTCCTCTACTGGGCCCCGCACTCTTCAAGCAGCATCCACTGGTGTATGGCGTCATCGCTTTTGTTTTTGCATTAATTTGGTTCC
Source organism: Comamonadaceae bacterium (assembly GCA_947487355.1). Taxonomy (GTDB): domain Bacteria; phylum Pseudomonadota; class Gammaproteobacteria; order Burkholderiales; family Burkholderiaceae_C; genus Limnohabitans_A. The sequence continues at coordinate 1,267 of CANKXC010000112.1, forward strand.
TCTACAAAACTCGCACTGGCTTGGTGCTCAGATCAGTGGGTGAATCCCCCGAATCGGCGCATGCACTGGGCTATCCGGTTCGTCTCATTCGACTTTATGCAGTCATTGTGGGAGGAGCTTTGTGTGGGCTGGCTGGCGCCTATATTTCAGTGGTCTACACGCCCTTGTGGGTTGAGGGAATGGTGGCTGGCAAAGGATGGATTGCCTTGGCCTTGACCACCTTCGCTACCTGGCGTCCGGCGCGAATTTTGCTTGGTGCTTACCTGTTTGGTGGGGTCACCATGCTGCAATTCCATTTGCAAGGGTTGGGCGTTCAAGTACCCAGTCAGTTGCTGTCTGCAATGCCTTACTTGGCAACCATTGTGGTGCTGGCTTTGATCTCGCGAAATCCTGCTTGGATCAAGGTCAACATGCCCGCATCGCTAGGCAAACCTTTCCATCCCAGTTCATAATGTTTTTTTTCGTGCAACCTTGTTTATCCATAAAGGAATTTTCATGACAGTTCTGAACAAGCGATCGGTTCTCAAAATCGCCGCCATTTCAATCGTTGCGGCAGCTGCCCTTGTGGCCTGTGGCAAGAAAGAAGAAGCCAAGCCTGCCGCTGTAGCACCCAAGGCTGAGCCCCTCAAAGTGGCGTTTGCCTATGTGGGCCCCGTCGGTGATGGCGGTTGGACTTTTGCACACGACAACGCTCGCAAAGCGCTTGAAAAAGAATTTGGCGACAAAATCGTTACCAGCTTTGTTGAGAAAGTGCCCGAGAGCGCCGATGCAGAGCGCGTATTCCGCGACTTTGCCAGCCAAGGCAACAAGCTTATTTTTGGCACTACATTTGGTTACATGGACCCCATGTTGAAGGTGGCTGCTGACAACAAAGAAATCAAATTTGAGCATGCCACGGGTTACAAAACAGCTGACAACATGCGCACTTACGACAGCCGCACCTACGAAGGTGCTTACATGGCTGGTGTCATTGCAGGCAAGATGACCAAAACCAATACCTTGGGTGTGGTTGCCTCTATTCCAATTCCTGAAGTCATTCGCAATATCAACACCTTCACACTGGGTGCGCAGTCTGTCAATCCCAAAATCAAAACCAAAGTGGTTTGGGTCAACGAGTGGTTCAATCCACCAAAAGAGACAGAAGCCGCCACTGCCTTGATCAATGGCGGTGCCGACGTGTTGATGCAAAACACTGACTCTTCAGCCGTGTTGCAAACAGCCGAAAAAATGGGCAAGCGCGCCTTTGGTTGGGACTCCGACATGACGGCTTATGGCCCCAAGGCTCACTTGGGTTCCGCCATCATCAACTGGGCGCCTTACTACATCAAGGCCGTGGGCGAAGCACTTGATGGCAAGTGGTCCACTGGCCAAAGCTGGTGGGGCGTTAAAGAAGGCGCCATTGACATGGTGTCTGTGGCTGCCGATGTGCCAGAAGATACCAAGAAGAGAGTGGACGAAATCAGAGCTGGTTTGAAAGACGGAAGCTTTGTGATTTGGAAGGGTCCTATCGTTGGTCAAGATGGCAAAGAAATTTTGGCCAAAGATGCTGTAGCCGATGACAAGTTCTTGGGCGGTATCAAGTTCTATGTGAAGGGCGTTGAAGGCAAAGTGCCTAACTGATTTTCTTACAGGCACAAAAAAGCCGGGCTTCTTTCGAAGCCCGGCTTTTTTTACGTCCACTTATTTCTTGGCAGCTTTGGCAAAGTCGCCCGCATACACATACAGAAACTTGGCAGGATCCAATGCTTTCCGAATGGCTGAATTGACCTCTGCTAGCGTAGTTGCTTCGACCAGCGCATCGGACTTTTCGGAATAGGCCATTGTTCGATTGGCAAATGTTTGTGCAACATGGCCAGACGCCAATGCACCGTCTTGAGCACGCGCAATTTTGCGTTCCTCCAGAATCGATTTTTTGGCATCTGCCAACTCTTCTGCGCTGATACCTTCTTTGGCAAACTTGACCAGTTCCTCTTGAACGCTGGCCTTGAGCTTGGCCAAGTTCTGAGGTGCATAAATGGCATAAAGCACCCACATGCCAGAGGGGTCAAAGTTGCTGACGCTGAGGTCACTGCCTGCGCCATAACTGATACCGTCTTTTTGACGCAAACGGTCAAACAAACGCGACTTGACGCCACCGCCCAAAACCCGATTGGCCAACATCAAAGGAACAAACTCAGGTTGCGTGTCTTGCAATGCCAAGGGAAGTCCAGCCAAGAAAAATGCATTGGCTTTGTCGGGTGCTTCGAGCTGAATGGCCTCAGCTTTCGGTGTTTTGGTTTCGGCCTTTAGGCGAGTGAAATTCTTTGGGCTTGTCCAATCGCCAAACAACTGGTTCAGCTGCGTCTTGACGGCATCGCTGTCAAAATCGCCCACCAATGCAAATTGGCTGTGATTGGCGCCGTAGAAGGTGCTGTGGAATTGTTTGACTTGCTCCAATTTGGCGGCTCTAATTTCGGCAAGAGACTCATCCAAACTGCGTGCTGCGCGAACATCTCCTTTTTTGTAGACATCCAAGGCCAAGGACATTGCTTGAGAGCCCATGGCGTTGGGTTCACTTCTTTGGCTTTCTAAAGCAGTGGTGCTTTCTTGAATTAACAATTCAAATTCTTTTGCATCAAAAGCAGGTTTGCGCAAAATATCGCGAACCAAGTTGAGCACCTCTGGTAAATTTTTCTTCAAAGTGTCAAAACGAACGGTGACAGTTTGTCCGCCTCCATTGACCTCAATTTGTGATTTCAATTCATCCAACTTGGCTGAAATTTCCGAGCGTTTCAAGTCGCCTGCACCGCGCATCAAAAGGCGAGCGGTTAAGCCTGAGTTGGTGGCTTGATTGAAAAGAGAAGTTTCGTCACCAAAACGCAAGGTGAAATTGCCACTGACTGTTTCGCCACGAGTTTTCTTGGGCGTCAAAATGAGCTTCATGCCATTGTTCAGGGCCAAACGCTGAGTGCGTTTTTCAATGTTGGCAGGAGAAATGTCAAACACTTCGCCTTCTGTGGCGGCTATTTTTCCTTTGTAATCCGACAGCAATTTGGCAACATCAATTGGCTCAGGCAAGTTGCTTCGATCGGGGGTTGATGTCGGTATAAATTGCCCCAAAGTTCGATTGCTTTCTTTGAAGTAGTTCAAGCCCACTTTTTGTAAATCAGCAACCGTTAAGTTTTCGATGCGATCGCGGTGCAAGAAAAACAATCGCCAATCGCCGTTGGCAATGGATTCAGAGAGTTGAACGGCCAAACGTTGTGGGTTGTTGATGATCTTGTCGATCTCGCTCAGCAAGCTGGCTTTGGCGCGTTTCAGTTCTTCTTCTGTGACCGGATTTTTTTGCAGGCCTTCAAGTTCTTCGACCAATACTTTGCGAGCTTCTGCCAAGCTTTGGGTTTTGCTAAGTTCGGCCATGACAACCAAGTAGCCACGCTCAGCCAAGTCGAAGCCCCAGGGATTGACGTTGGCGGCCAATTTTTTCTCCACCAAATTTTTGTGAAGTCGGCCATTGGGCGTACCGGCCAACACATCGCTCAATGCGGCCATGGCTGCTGAGTCTGGATGACTGCCGGCAGCTGTGTGGTAAAGCACCGCTGTAATTTGGGTGTCACCCGTGCGTTTAACTGTGACTTCACGTGGGCCGTCCTGAGCGGGGTCTTGGGTGTAGGTGGTCTGCAGTACGCGAGTAGGTTTTGGAATGGCGCCAAAAACTTTTCGAATTAACGCCAGGGTGTTGGCGGGGTCAAATTTGCCAGCCACCAACAGCACAGCGTTGTCGGGTTGGTAGTACTTGCGATAAAAGTTTTGCAGATTTTCAATTTTGACGTTCTCAACATCGGTGCGCGCACCAATGGTGCTTTTGCCGTAGTTGTGCCAATCGAAAGCGGTGGAGGCCATGCGTTGCCACAGCGCCATGTAGGGGTTGTTTTCGCCACTTTCCATTTCATTGCGCACCACTGAAAACTCAGTGTCCAAATCTTTGCGCGCAATGAAGCTGTTGATCATCCGATCGGCTTCCATTTCCAAAGCCCATTTCAGGTTGTCTGGATTGGCTGGAAAAGTTTGGTAGTAATTGGTTCTGTCGTA
>CANKXC010000113.1 GCA_947487355.1 Comamonadaceae bacterium
TGGTCTAGAACGCGCTTGTTAGTGCGCTCGGGCGTGCGCTTGGATGCCATGCTTAGCAAGCGTTTGTTTCATGCCAGCTACGAAGCGTATTTGAATCCGGCCATTGCCAACCCCTCGCGTTCGTTCAATGACCTGACCGAGCTGCGTCAGTTTTTAACAGGCAACGGCATCTTTGCTTTCTTTGATGCGCCTTGGGCCCCTATTTATATTGCGGTGCTGTTCATGCTGCACCCATGGCTGGGTGTGATGGCTTTGTTTTTTGGTGCTGTGCAAAGTGTGCTGGCTTGGTGGGGCAGCAATGCCACCAAACCATCGCAAGCTACAGCCAGCAAAGCGCAGCAAGAAGTCGGTGGCTATTTGCAAAGCAAGTTTCGCAATGCCGAGGTGGTCGAGTCGATGGGCATGGTGGGCAATTTGTTCCGCCGCTGGTCTGTGCGCAATGCCAATGCCATGGCTCAAAGTCTCAATGCGCAAGCGGTGTCTGGCCGTGTGATGGCGTGGAGCAAGTTTGTGCGTTACACGCAGCAGTCGCTTGCTTTGGGTGGTGGTGCGTTGTTGGTCATTCAAGGTGAGTTGTCACCCGGTGCCATGATTGCTGCCAACGTTTTAACCACGCGTGCTTTAGCGCCTATCGATTTGATGGTGGGTACGTGGAGCAGTTTTTTAAGTGCGCGCGATGCCTTTGGCCGGCTGCGCGACTTGCTGGCAGCTCATCCACAACGTGATTTAAAGGCCATGAATGTGGTGCCACAAGGCGACATGGTTTTAAAAGAAGTTGTGGCTTCTGCACCGGGCCGTGAAACGCCTATCCTGAAAGGCGTGAGTGCGCTGTTTCCCAAAGGTTCTGTCACGGTGGTGCTGGGTGCTTCTGGCTCAGGTAAATCTACCCTTGCACGTGTGCTGCTAGGCATTTGGCCTCATTCGTCTGGCGATGTGTTGCTCGATGGCCACCCTGTGCGCAATTGGGACCGCATGGAGCTGGGCCCGCACATTGGTTATTTGCCGCAAGACATTGAATTGTTTGATGGCTCCATTGCAGAAAACATTGCGCGCGCTGGCCGAGTCGATTCCGACAAAGTGATTGCAGCCGCCACCGCGTCTGGTTTGCACGCCATGATTTTGCGCTTCCCTAAAGGGTATGACACACCCATGGGTGAGGCGGGTGGTTTGTTGTCGGGCGGTCAGCGTCAGCGCGTAGGTTTGGCGCGTGCGCTGTATGGCGCGCCAGCACTTGTTGTGTTGGACGAACCCAATGCCAACTTGGACGACGAAGGCGAAAACGCTTTGGTGCTTGCGGTGCAAGGCTTGAAAGCGCAGGGCAAAACGGTGGTCCTCATTAGCCACCGCCCTGGCATTGTGAGCGTGGCCGATCGCTTGTTGATCTTGCACGAGGGTGGTGTGCAAGCCAGCGGACCGCGCGATGGCGTGTTGGCTGCTTTGCAAAAACAACGTGAACAAGCATTGGCTGCGGCCAATGCAAGTGCTGCGCAGGCAGTGCCCCCCGACGCAGCACCTGCTGCCAGCTGAATTTAAATATTTTTGACACACTGAATCGAGACTGTCATGGCCTTACAAAATTTAACGAAATCTTCTAAAGCTGCCGCGCAAGATGCGCAAGTGGTCAACACTGCGGATGCTGGTGGCCTTCGCGCTTCATCAGACACCTCGGCGGTAGCCAGAACAGGCCTGTGGGTCTTAGGTCTAGGCCTTGGTGGCTTCTTGCTGTGGGCCGGCTTGGCGCCTTTGGACGAGGGTGTGCCTACGCAAGGCGTGGTGACTTTAGATACCAAACGCAAAACTGTGCAGCACTTGTCGGGCGGCATTGTGAAAGAAGTGCTGGTGCACGAAGGCCAACAAGTGAAAGAAGGCGACCCCTTGCTTCGCTTGGACGGTGCTGTGGCCAAGGCCAACTACGAAGCGGTGCGTCAACGCTACTTGGGCTACCGCGCCATGCAAAGTCGTTTGTTTGCAGAACAAGCTGGGCAAAATGCGATTGACTTTCACCCTGACGTGAAAGCCGCCATGAACGATCCCTTGATCAAGCAGCAAGTCTCAACTCAGCAGCAGCTCATACAAGCCCGCCGCGCCGCCTTGGCCGCTGACTTGCAGGGCATAGAAGAAAGCGTGCAGGGACTGAAAGAACAATTGGGGTCGTATCAAAATATTTTGGTGCAGCGTCGCAGTCAATTGTCTCTTTTGACGGAAGAACTTAACAACACACGCGGCATGGTGAAAGAGGGCTATGCGCCGCGCAATCGCCAGCTTGAGTTGGAGCGCATGGTAGCCGAATCAAATGCAGCCATTGCAGATTTGAATGGCAACAGTTTGCGCGTGCAAAGACAAGTGGCTGAATTGACTCAGCGTTCAATGGCACGCAAACAAGAGTACCGCAAAGAAGTGGAAACGCAGCTGGCCGATGTCACGCGTGAAGTTCAATCTGATGCAGAGAAATTTGTAGCGGTTTCTGCCGATTTGGATCGCATGGAAATCAAAGCGCCAGCTTCTGGGCAGGTGGTGGGCCTTACGGTGCAAACTGTGGGCGCTGTGTTGCAGCCGGGCCAAAAGCTTTTGGATGTGGTGCCCGATTCGCAAACCTTGTTGTTGGAAGCGCACATTCCCCCGCATTTGATTGACAAAGTGCAAGCTGGCTTGTCGACCGATGTTCGCTTCAATGCCTTTGCGCATTCGCCGCAACTGGTGGTGGAGGGCAAGGTGCTGTCGGTGTCGGGTGATTTGTTAAGCGACCCTGCACAGCCGCAGTTTTCTTATTTCTTGGCGCGTGTGCAAGTAACGCCAGAAGGCATGAAAACTTTGGGCAAGCGCCAAATGCAGCCCGGCATGCCTGCCGAGATTGTGATCAAAACGGGTGAGCGCTCTATGCTGACTTATTTGTTGCACCCCTTGTTGAAGCGCATGGCTTCATCGATGAAGGAGGAGTGATGCGAAAACCACCTCATTTCTGCAGGCCTCGACTTTTAAAAGTCATGGTGGCCATGGCCATGACGGCATCTACTATGACTGTGAGCGCTCAGTCTTCTGCGCTTGACTTCAAGCAGGTGTACCAGGCCGCGCTTGAGCAAGATGCCACCATTCGTGCATCTCGCGCAGCAGCCGATTCTGGTCGCGAGCGTTTGCCCCAAGCGCGTGCAGGATTGCTGCCGCAGGTTTCGGCCAGCGCAGGTCGCAATTTCAACAGCTTGGACACCACATCGCCCAATATTCTGGGTGAATTGGGTACCATCAATGACAGGTATTTCAGCGACAACAAATCTCTGCAGTTGCGCCAACCCTTGGTGAACATGCAGCGCTGGTTGCAGTTTGAACAAGCCAAATCGATGGTTGCAGAAACAGAGGCCACTTTAGACCGTGATTTGCAAAACTTGGTGGTGCGCGTGGCTGGTGCGTACTTTGAATATTTGATGTCGGACGAACAGTTAGAACTGGTCTTGGCGCAAAAGAAAATGTACACGTCCTTGGTGGATGCGGCTAAAAAAGGCATTGCGGCTGGCTCTGGCACTCGAACAGACATTGACGATGCACAAGCTCGATTGGACATGGCCACTGCACAAGAGTTGGAAGCTAGGCAGAACCAAGATCAAACACGACGACAACTTGAAGTGTTGATCAATCAGCCTGTCGCTTCAGTGGCCAAGTTGAATGTGCCCGCCTTGAAATTGGTGGGCCCCGTTCCTGCTAGTTTGGACGAATGGACTTCGCGTGCCGAGAAAAATAGTCCAGAAATCAAAGCCATGCAAGCGCGTTTAGAGGCTGCGCGCCGCGAAGTGAGCAAGTCACAAGCTGGGCATTTGCCAACCTTGGACGCAGTGGCTCAATGGTCTAACAGCGGCAGTGAAAACATCACGCGCATTAACTCGCGTTATGAAAACAAATCCATTGGCTTGCAGCTCAATGTGCCCTTGTTTTCTGGCGGCTATGTGAACTCCACCATTCGCCAAGCGGTGGCTGAGCAAACTCGCGCAGAAGAAACCTTGGAAGCATTGCGCCGCGATTTGGGTGTGCGGGTGCATAAAGAATTTCGTGGTGTGAGTGAAGGCGTGATGCGGGTGCGAGCTTTGGAGCAAGCGGTGCGATCTGCCGATCAGATGATGAAGTCTACGCAGATGTCTTTCAAAGCGGGTTCGCGCACGCAGCTTGATGTGTTGAATGCGCAGCAGCAATACACCATGGCCTTGCGAGATTTGGCGCAGGCACGATTTGTTTATTTGATGTCTAAGGTGAAGCTGGCGTCGTTGGCGGGGGATGATGCCGTGGCTTCTGTGGACGATGTGAATGGCAGTTTGCTGGGTGTTGCGAAGTAAACTGATTCAGTTCATTTTGCAAATCGAAGTTTGAAACTTAGATTTGCAAGCTTGACAAGCTTAGCAAGCAGGCTACTTCGGCAAAGCCTGCACCTCGCTCTTGCTTAGAGATGTATTTCGGCAGGTGCTTGAGTTCTTTCTCAAAGCGTTTGATATTGGCTACGCCTACGCTGTGCGTGAAGTGTTCAAACATCACTTGGTCGTTGGTGGAGTCGCCTACGTACACCCATTGGTCTAGTTCTTGTTTTAAATCTCTACCTGTTAGTTCTTTCAGAATCCATTGAGCGCCATGCCACTTGTTGTGGTCGCCAAACCAGGCGTTAATGTGGATGCTACTGACTGTGGCTGTCATACCTTCTTCTTGCAGCAGTTTTAAAACTTGCTGAATTTGCTCTTGGGACAAGTGATGAAATTCGCTGTGGTCAAACGCAATGTCGGTTTCTCGGCCCAGTGAGTCCTGTGCCATGACGGTGCCTGGAATTTCTTGAATCACGCGTTTTGCGATGCGCTGCATTTCTTGGAAGTTGTGCGTGCGAGTGGTCTCGTCCTGTTGGTAGATTTTGCGAACTTGGTTTTGCGTTGCATCGTGCAATAAAGCCACTGCGCCGTTTTCGGCCACCATGGCGTTGACTGGCCATGTGGCTGCAAAGGGGATGCTCCAACCTACTGGCCTGCCTGTGATGGGAATGACCATTAGGCCTGCTGTATTTAGATCTTGAAGCGCCTGAAGTGCATCGGGTGTGATGGCCCCATCAGTGGTTAGCGTATCGTCAATGTCTGTGAAAACGCCCACTATTTTGGCGCGGGCGCTTTGGGGCCAAGACGAGAGTAGCTTCATGTTAGGTCTTAGCACTTTCATCATTGCTATTCTTTTCAAATCGATAGCCTCGTCGTCGTTCGAAAGCAAGGTATTCTTTTTCAGTGACAGGATCAGAATAGCCTGCAGCTGACGCTGATTGAATGTCGATGCCGTCCAGGC
>CANKXC010000114.1 GCA_947487355.1 Comamonadaceae bacterium
GGGGTCTATACATCGCCCCATTTGGTGGACTTTGAAGAGCGATGCCGTCTGCACGGCGAATCGGCTTCTACCGAACTATTTGCCGCTGCGTTTGCTGATGTCGAATTGGCGCGTGGTGAGATTAGCCTCACCTACTTTGAGTTCAGCACCCTGGCCATCCTCCAGATGCTGTCTCAAGCCGAACTGGATGTGGTTATTTTGGAGGTAGGTCTCGGGGGCAGACTAGACGCTGTCAATATTGTGGATGCCAATTGCGCCATCATTACCAGCATCGATTTGGACCACACAGCCTTGCTGGGAAATGACCGTGAAGCCATTGGGTTTGAAAAGGCGGGCATCATGCGGCCCAGCAGGCCAGTGGTGGTCAGTGATCCTGTACCACCCGCCAGTTTGCTGGCTTTCGCAGAAAAATTAGGCGCAGACCTATGGGTCATGGGCAAAGACTTCAATTTTTCAGGCGATCAGTTGCAATGGTCTTGGGCTGGCAGAGGCCGCCGATACAGTGGTTTGGCCTATCCCGCGCTGCGAGGCGCCAATCAGCTTTTGAATGCCTCTGGCGTGTTGGCCGCTATGGAAGTCATGCGACCCCAACTGCCGGTAACGGCTCAGGCCATTCGAAATGGTCTGGCCATGGTTGCCCTGGCAGGTCGGTTTCAAATTGTGCCGGGCGAGCCAGTTTTGGTGCTTGATGTTGCTCACAATCCGCATTCGGTGTCGGCTTTGGCAGCCAATCTCGATGCCATGGGCTTTTACCCCACCACACACGCTATTTTTGGTGCGATGGCGGACAAAGACCTGAAGGCTATGTTTCAAAAAATGTTGCCATTGGTAGACCAATGGTATTTTACGGATTTGCCCCTGCCCAGAGCCAGTTCGGCGGCGCAGTTGCTTGAGTCTTGGACCCTGTTAAACACCCGAAAAGACGCCAAAGCCAATACCTTTGAGTCGCCTCAAAAAGCCCTCGATGCGGCCATCGCTGCCGCTGCCCCCACTGATAGAATCTTGGTGTTCGGTTCGTTCTTCACCGTGGGTGGCGTTTTGCAAAATGGCATTCCCAAATTGCACGCCAAACACCTGAGCAATTAAGATTCCAATAACTGAGACTCCATTCACTGAGACTCCAACGCATGGCTTTATTCAAGCTTCGATTTCCTGGGCGACTCGGCTCAAATGGCCCCAGCGCTGATGCGCTCTCCAACACCCCCGCAGAAAGTGTGGAGGTCATTCGCAAGCGTGCACGTCACAGGTTGATGGGATCGGTTATTTTGGTTTTGGGCGCTGTGGTGGGCCTGCCTTTGCTGTTTGACAGTCAGCCTAGACCCGTCGCCATTGACACACCCATTGTCATACCGGACAGAAATCAGGTTGCACCCTTAACTTCGCCTAGCGCCATTGTGAAGCCGGCTGCACCTTCCAAGGAAGTTGTGTTGGATGCGCCAGACACAACTGTTGGCGCACCTGCCAAGTCGACTGTTGCCAATACGGCGGCACTTGATCCCAACGAAGAGTTGGTCACCAAAGATCCCCAAATCGTGGCCAAGTCTGATGTCAAGCCAGATACCAAGCCAGAATTGAAGCCCGAGGCTAAGCCCGAAACAAAGCCTGAATCTAAGACGGAAACTAAGGCAGAAACTAAGCCAGACACCAAGGAAGCTGCCAAAGCCAAAGCCTTGTTGGATGGAAAGGACGCACCCAAATCTGCGGATGCGCCCGTTCGATCGGTGGTTCAAGTGGGCGCCTTTGCCGATTTAGCCAAAGCCAGAGAAGTGCGTACCAAGCTGGAAAGCGCGGGTATCAAAACCTACACCCAAGATGTGGAAACCAAAGATGGCAAACGCACGCGCGTCCGTGTGGGCCCATTTGCAACCAAAGAAGAAGCTGACAAAGCGGCTGAAAAAATTCGCAAATTGAATTTGCAAGCCACCGTCCTCAAGCTTTAAAGGCGGATTTTCATGTCATACACAGACTGGGTCCTCTTGGCATTGCTAGTGGCGTCCTTGCTACTGGGTGCCTGGCGTGGCTTGGTTTATGAGGTACTTTCGGTGCTTGGATGGATTGCTGCTTTTTTGTTGGCGCAATGGTTCGCACCTGAAGTTGCAGACATGTTGCCCATGTCAAAATCAGATCAAACGCTCAGGTATGCGGCTGGCTTTGTTCTTGTCTTCATTGCCAGTGTGTTCATTGCCGGTTTAGTTTCTGCGCTTATGAAGAAAATTATTTCTGTCGTGGGTCTGCGGCCTGTGGATCGTGTTTTGGGCGCCATGTTTGGGACGGTCAGAGGCGTAATTTTCTTGTTGGCTTTAAGTGTGGTGGTCCACATGACTGCATTGCATGAAAGTGAGTGGTGGACCGATTCAAAAGGCGGCCCCATGCTGATGACGCTTTTGAAGGGCATCAAGCCTATGTTGCCCGAAAAATTTGGGGCTTATTTGCCCGACTGAATGGATTGAAGTATGTGTGGAATTGTTGGCGTTGCAAGCAACGCACCAGTGAATCAACTGATCTACGATGCTTTGCTGTTGTTGCAGCATCGTGGGCAAGATGCGGCTGGCATCGTGACCCAAATGAACAGAAAATTTCACATGCACAAAGCCAAGGGTATGGTGCGCGATGTTTTTAGAACCCGCAACATGCGTTCATTGCCCGGTAACTGTGGCTTAGGTCAAGTCAGGTACCCCACAGCAGGCAATGCCTTCAGCGAAGAAGAGGCGCAACCCTTTTACGTCAATGCACCTTTTGGTTTGGTCTTGGTTCACAACGGCAACTTGACCAATGCCAAAGCATTGAAGGCAGAGCTGTTCTCTACGGACCATCGCCACATCAATACCGAAAGCGATTCTGAAGTTTTGCTCAATGTGCTTGCGCATGAACTCGAAAAGACCACCCGCGGTTTGCCTTTAACGCCTGCTGATGTTTTCAAGGCAGTCGAAGGAGTGCACAAACGAGTCAAGGGTTCTTATGCGGTGATTGCACTCATCGCGGGCCATGGTTTGTTGGCTTTCAGAGATCCGTTTGGCATTCGACCTTTGTGCATGGGTCAAAGCAAAGATGGCACCTACATGTTGGCTAGCGAATCTGTGGCACTTGAAGGCACCTCGCATCAATTTGTACGCAACTTGGCACCTGGCGAAGCCGTTTTCATTGACATGGAAACACAACTGCACAGCCAGCAATGCACCGACAAGCCCAACCTCAATCCTTGTATCTTTGAATACGTTTACTTGGCTCGCCCAGACTCCACATTGGATGGCATTTCTGTTTATCAGGCCCGATTGAATTTGGGTGAGACCTTGGCTAAGCGAGTCATTTCAACAGTGCCGCCCAGCGACATCGATGTGGTCATTCCAATTCCTGAATCAAGCCGACCCAGTGCTGCGCAGTTGGCACAACTGTTGGGCTTGCCTTACCGCGAAGGCTTTGTCAAAAACCGCTACGTGGGCCGTACTTTTATCATGCCTGGGCAGGCGGTTAGAAAAAAATCAGTTCGTCAAAAATTGAACGTCATTGCCAGTGAATTCAAGGGCCGCAATGTGCTCTTGGTGGACGATTCCATTGTGCGCGGCACCACCAGTCGAGAAATTGTGCAGATGGCCAGAGAGGCTGGCGCGCGCAAGGTTTACATGGCCAGTGCGGCACCGCCTGTTCGTTATCCCAACGTGTATGGCATTGACATGCCCACCAAAGATGAATTGGTCGCGCACAACAGAACGGTTGATGAAATTCGACAAATCATCGATTGCGATGCTCTGATTTATCAAGACGTTGATGCCATGAAACTTGCAGTGGCCAGTGCCGTGCTGCCTGGCTATCCCAAAGTGAATGGATTTGATGCGTCTTGTTTTGACGGCGTGTATGTCACGGGTGATATTTCTGAAGCGGACATTGAGCGCTTGAATGAAAACCGCCCCTCGCAGCAAGACGAATCCGAAATGGAGTCGGATCGTTCACGTTTGGCGTTACCCAACGCCGACTGAACAATTTATTGAGTTGGTCTCGGTCAATCCGGCCGGTTTATTTGAGAATGTCATGAGTCAAAAGCCATTGCCAGAAAATTTGCACATTGATACCTTGGCGGTACGGGCTGCGCTTGATCGCAGCCAATATGGTGAAAATTCAGAAGCCATGTTCCTCACCAGCGGTTATGTTCAGCCCGATGCAGAAACGGCTGCCCGCAGGTTTGCAGGCGAGGAAGAAGGCTACACCTACGCACGCCTTGGCAACCCCACAGTGGCCAGCATGGAATTGCGTTTGGCCGCCTTAGAAGGAGCCGAAGCATGTATTGCCACTTCAACAGGCATGTCTGCTATTTTGTTGATGTGTTTGGGCTTGCTCAAAAGCGGTGACCACGTCATTTGCTCTTATTCATTGTTTGGCTCTACCATCAAATTAATTGGTGGTGAGTTTGCCAAGTTTGGTGTGCAAACCAGTTTTGTTTCTCAAACCAATGTGGCTGAATGGCAAGCGGCTATTCAACCCAACACACGTTTGTTGTTTGCAGAAACACCCACCAATCCATTGACCGAAGTTTGCGACATTCGAGCCTTGGCCGATGTGGCGCACGCCAGCAACGCATTGTTGGTGGTCGACAATTGTTTTGCCACACCTGTTTTGCAGCGTCCAATTGCCATGGGTGCCGACTTGATAGTGCACTCGGGCACCAAGTATTTGGACGGGCAGGGCAGAGTCATGGCGGGTGCTTTGTGTGGCACACGTGCCCTAATTGAAGACGTGTTTGGGCCTGTCATGCGCAGTGCTGGCATGACCCTGTCGCCATTCAATGCGTGGGTCATTTTGAAGGGCCTTGAAACGCTTAGCATTCGAATGAAAGCACAGTCAGAGCAGGCCTTGGCATTGGCGCAATGGCTGGAAGCCCAAACCCAAGTGGCGCGCGTGTATTACCCTGGTTTGAAGAGCCACCCGCAGCATGCGTTGGCCATGGCGCAACAGTCGGGAATGGGCGGCGCAGTTCTGTCTTTTGAAGTGAAAGCCAGTTCGCCAGAGCAAGGCCGCGAGAACGCTTTTAAAGTGATGAATGCCACTCAAATGGTCTCGCTCTGTACCAACTTGGGCGATGTCAAAACTTTGGTGGCGCATCCTGCAAGCACATCACATGGGCGTTTAACAGAAGCGCAACGTCAGCAAGCTGGTATTCAACAAAGCCTCATTCGAGTGGCGGTTGGCTTAGAGCACTTGGACGATTTGAAGGCCGATTTGGCGCGTGGATTAGCAGCCCTCTAATGTGAAAACAAAAAACAATGACAGCAACTTCTAAACCCGTTAGAACACGGTTT